>VXPI01000089.1 GCA_009839585.1 Gammaproteobacteria bacterium | reverse complement strand
TGGCCGAATCCTGAATGTGCTCTCCGGCAACGGGCCGGAAGACTGTGGATTACGGGTCCTGGCCGGATGCCGCTGCCTGCCGCCAGCCGGCCAGGCCTTGAAAAACCCGGTTCGAAACAGGGTTGACGCAGACAGGGTGCGAGTAGTTACCAGACTGCTTAACTCAAAAATGAGTGTTTCACCCGGGAATCCCTTACCTCCGTTGCCGCCGATTGATGCAATCTGGCCCTCTCCGGATAGTATGTTACCTCCTTGTCCCCCGTTGCCTCCATCGCCATGCTTGCATCCCCATCCATGTATCCCTGGAACAGGGTTTCCTTGATCAATCCCACCACCGCCACCGCCTCCTCCGGCTGCCCCTCGGAGAATAAGCAACCCATTTGGAGAATCCCAGGGCCATTCAAAAGAGCCTGATTCGTGTAAGCGATGCAGTTTTGCTATCGACATTATTAAATCTTCTCAAGGCTAGATGGTCGGTGGATTTCGTGTGGGTTCGTTTTGTTTGGTGCGCCTAATATACACAGAGAGGAAAGACCGAACCCATCATTGTGGAAATAAATGGTCGACGCAACCAATCCTGTCCAACAGGAAAACCCGACAAGACAGAAAGAACGTTGATTCAGCATCAAGATGTGATTACAGGCAAAATCAGTGGTGAACAGGCTAATAAATGGACTGGCCAAGCCATTATTCAAATGTATTCAGTTACATGGAACGAGCCTGCCTCACTTCATGTTATACAGATCAAAGTCAAAATACCGGGCGTTAATGCCTGCATAGGTGCCATCTTCAAGAATGGCCTGAATCGCCCCATTCAACAGGAGACGCAAATCCTCGTCTTCCTTTCGAAGCGCAATACCTATCCCTTCATCAAGGAAATACTCGTCTCCCACAAACTCGTATTCCTCTGCGTTAACCTCAAGCCATTTTACAAACCCAATCGCATCGCCAAATACTGCATCCACATGGCCTGAGTCGATCGCATCAAATAGAGCCTGACTATCCGGAAACAGCTGAATAGCAGATGGATTTTCCAGATTTTCCTCTAGCCAGTCAGAAGCAACTGTCGCTCGCATGACCCCGATTTTTTGATCCGTGAGATGTTCGGGATTAAAGCCGGAATCCTTTTTCGATACATGGCGCACCGCAGTTCTGTAATATGGGTCTGTGAAGGCGACCAGTTGACGACGTTTCTCCGTAATCGACATGCTCGAGATGATCGCATCAAACTTGCCGTCTCGCAATCCCGGGATCAATCCATCCCAGTTTTGCTCGACAAACGTGCATTGCATCTTGACCTCATGACACAAAGCTTTTGCGATATCAATATCAAACCCCTGCAATTGCCCAGCATCGCCGAGACTGCTGAAGGGAGGATAGGTTGGATCAACACCAACTCGAAGCTGGTCTGGTGTTTGCTGGCCGCTGGCCATCAGGATCGTGGAGAGCAGGTACAGAGTCAAACCCGCTATAAGGGTTGTCGAAAATCTTCGCCAGGCAGGCGTTGCTTGTCGGGAAGCCGCGTTATTCATGTGTTCGCTATCGTTTGAGTTTCTTTTGTCTAATATGTGCAAACCCCGGATTCAGCATAGGATGCTTCTACCGCCATCTACATTGATAATCTGGCCTGTAATGTAGTCGGCCGAAGTGATCAGGAATAGCGCGGCTTTGGCAATGTCTCCGGGGTTGCCAATCTGCTTGAGAGCGGTTTTGGCAATGATGCGCTGTTGGGCAACTTCGTCATTGTCATGTTCGGGCCAGAGAATCGCCCCGGGAGCGACCCCATTAACCCTGATTTCAGGGCCAAGCTCCAGGGCTAGCGACCGGGTCAAGGACATCAGGGCTGCTTTGGATGCACTATAGACAGAATAGCCGGGCAGGGGGCGTTCGGCGTAAATATCGGTGATATTGATAATGGAACCCCGGTTTTTTTTCAGGTAGGGGGCCGTTGCCTGACTCAGAAAATAAGGTGCCGTGAGATTCGTGGTGATGAGATCAGCCCACTGGTCATCGCAGGTTGACGAAATGGGCGTCGGATAAAACCTTGAAGCGTTGTTGACCAGGCAGTCAAGTCCACCAAAGCCATGGATTGCATGACGCAAATTGATCTTGAGTTCGTCAATCTCCCGGAAACTTCCCTGAATAATCTCCACGGAGTCTGGCCGTGTGTCATTCAATGCTTCCTTTAACGCAAGAGCCTCAGTGTGGCTGGTATCATAATGAACAAGCAAACGTGCACCATGCGTATGCAGATGCCGGGTAATCGCTTCACCGATACGACGAGCACCGCCCGTGACAAGTACGACCCTGCCGGAAAGCGGCAGATCTGCTGATGGCTCAGGCACAGATTCAGGTTTGATCATGCGTAAGGATTTCCTATAGGTCTTTGACACGCTGGAAACACCCTCTTTTTTAGGTTCATTTCGTTGGACAAGAGTTGACCTTGTATATTTGCATATTGTGAATTACAATGAAATCCAATGAAAGAGATATGTACGTTTTTACCAGAAGACGTTTCGAATGAACCAGGCTCTCTATAATGATGTTTGGCAACAGTTGCTTGATGCGGAAAGATGTTGCCGCTATCACTACGAACTGGCAGGCCGATATCGGAAATATCAAAAGATTCCGCGTTGGATTATGGCTGTTTCTTCTGTAGTAGGGGCGACTTCGGTCTTTACGAGGGATTGGATTGGGTTTGCTGATGTGCTGTATGTACCAGCAGCCTTGTTAATGCTTTCAGCTGTGGTATGGGACCTTATGCATGATCATGGGGAAAAGGCGGCGATTCTTAAATCCATCAGTGTCGAGTGTGCAGAACTGGAAACAGAATTAAAGGATTTATGGCGCTCAGTCTATACGAAATCGTCCATAGATGAGGTTCAGGTCAATTCACGATTAAGGGAAATTGAAAGCAGATTGGAGCGTGTTACTAGCCGGTCTGCTGACATTAAAGTAGATGAAGAATTGAACGAAAAAAGCCAGAAAGAGGGGTTTAAAGTAATCTCGGACCGGTACACAAATAGCGAACTTCAAACTACCTAGATCAAACTACTTGGCAAAAATAATGAGCAAGCCAAAGTCATTACCACCAACGCGTCCGCCAAAACGTTAGAAATTTTCGAACAGTAACCGACGTGAACTAATGAGTGCGTAAAATTAGTCGTCCCTAATTCATAAGTAGAGCAGTCCGTGTCAGGCGCGAAGCCTCCATGCGCCGCGAGTTTCAGCCCCGAAGCCGGAATCACCCACTGGGTGAAACTTCAGAACTCTCGA
>VXPI01000028.1 GCA_009839585.1 Gammaproteobacteria bacterium | reverse complement strand
TTTCATGGCACGGGCTGTCGGGTACCTGAGTACTGATGCCGTCGTAATGACTTTAGAAGAGGCTTCGGGAATCCACAGGGTTGCTTTTCGTGAAGGAGGTATCTGGGGAATTGGAGGGGAACACCATGAGCATTCGGATCATGATGATGAGCATCATGACCACGACGAACATGATGACCATAAAAAGCATTCAGACGAAGATCATGGGCACGACTCTGACGAACACGATGAGCATCAACATGCAGCAAAGGAACATGATGATCACGATGGGCACGGGCATGAGGATGATCATGACGACCATGATGGACATGAAGGGCATGATCACCATGATCATGGGGAGTTCGATCCACACATCTGGCTTGATCCGGGCAATGCACGACGGATTGTCGAAGTTGTGGCGGATCAACTTAGCGCCCTGAATCCTGATCATGCCGAGACATACCGCAATAATGCCCGCGCAACAATCAAACGGATCAATGAAGCTGAAGCATCAATCCGGACACAGCTCTCTTCGGTACAGAAAAGCCGCTTTATCGTGTTCCATGATGCCTATAGATATTTTGAAGATGCGTTTGAACTTGAATCGTTTGGTTCATTCACCGTTGAGCCTACGCGACTGCCTAGTGCCAAGCGGTTATCAGAACTCATGGAAGCCATCACGGATCATAATGTGGTATGCGTCTTCTCTGAACCACAATTTAAGCCTGATCTGGTTGAAACCGTAATTGAACAAACGGATGCAAGAACGGGTGTTTTAGATCCGCTTGGTGCCGGATTGGATCAAGGGCCGGATGCCTGGTTCATGATTATGCAGAATCTGGCTGACTCGTTTGCGGGCTGCCTGAAATCGTAATTGTGGATTTCGTTGTTCCGTTATGATCAACCTTTCGGTCCACATATCGCATAACTCACTAGGGCCGGGCAATGCCATGACGATCAGTACCCACCCTGATAAACAAGCCCTTTTGTCATAACCGGTCAAGGTTTATGTAGTTGCAGTTCACCACTGCCGACATGAATCGTTATGACTTCGGTTGGATTCTCTGCAGATTGGAGATACGAAGATCCATGGATGCAACGTGAACCAGCACAATTTCACCATTGTCCAGATGGGTTTGTGTACTCTTGGTCAATTCCTGAAACAGAATTCGTGAAGAACCGCGACTGCCGATAATCAATGGCAACCTGTCGAAAAATCTCGATAACGACTGAAATGACCCGAGTATCCGCTTACTGAAATGTTGAGCATTCTCACCGTTTGGAGGAGTGATTCCCTGTTTCAGCAGGGAAGCGGTGAGTTCGCTTGATTGTTCATTCCAGTCACCCAAAAACCGTTCCATCAGCGCGTTTTCGATGCGCATATCCAGGCCAAGCACCTGGGAGATAATCCGGGCAGTATCAACATTGCGACTTGATGGCGGTGTAATTACCATGCCCGGCAACACCTCGCAGTCACCAAGTGCCCTGGCGATGCCTTCGGCCTGCTCAATACCGAATCGCGTGAGTCCTGGATTGCGGTCGCCACCGGAGCTGATACCCTGCTGATTATACGTGGACTCGGCATGGCGGGCAAAATAAAACCCGCACGGACTGCGTTCAAATTGGGCGCATCCATAGAACTTATTGCCTATGTTGTGTAACAGAACCTTCATGAGTGTTGCGATCCTTCAGGGTTCATTCCCGGATTGGTTATCGTTTCATATCCGGGAAGGCAATGCCCCGATATTACGGGCATTTCCCGCTTGCTAGCTGGTAAAAGCGCTTATCCAGCAAGCAGGTTCGGCCGGGATATTGGTTCAGGCATTATAGAAGATGCTTTCGTAGCATTCTGGATTTTGGTAATACCGGTCTGTCTCATAGGGTTTGTCGTCACGCACCCAGTCGGCTATCCACTGGTTCAGGTCTCCATCACTCAAGCTTGGTGTGTGACCGGCTCCATGCACGTGAATTACCGATAACAACGGGTTGATTCGCATACGATTGATGGTCTTGTGTGACAGTGCATCGCTTGCAAGTCCATGCAATAGTAGAACCGGGCACTTTATCCGGTCCCAATACTCCCATTGATCAAGGTTTTGGGTCGCTGCGGCTCGATAGGCCAACATCGCCCGAATGTCGTGACGGTAGATTCGGCCATTCTCCTCTTCGGACCAACGCGTCTTGTAATGCTGGTTATAGAACAAACTCGCATCAGTGGCTACTCCCGAATGCTTCATGGAGATAGCGGTTTTTCTAAACATTTTCTCCGGAGTCGTAAAGGCATAATGTCGGGCAATCGCAATCGAGCGCCGATGCCGTCTTTTCTTGGGGATATAGGGACCACTGTCATTCAGAATAATCCGTTTGACCCGGTCCGGAAAATGGCTGGCAAATCGGATGGCAATCGAACCGCCAAGGGAAGAACCCAGCAAGGTACAAGACGACAACTCAAGGTGGTCCATGAATTGCCGCAACAGTTCAAAATGCGTATCGATGGAATAATCCGTTTGTTCAGCCAGCCAGCCGCTACCACCACGACCACACAGGTCCAAGGCAATGACTCGCAGGTCCTGACAGGCATCATTGGCCAGAAAATCAAAACGATGCTTGGTATTGATCAATCCACCAATGGCTATGACAGGTTCAGCACCGTTTTGTGTGTCGGAATAGGAAACGGGGGCGCTATAGGGCTTGCCCAACCCTAGTTCAGGGTTCTGCAATCGGACTGGGTGGACATACCGAAAGCCCATCCTTTCGGGCACATGCTCGAAACTCTGCGTTATCGTATTGAGCATGGCATGATAATCACCCCATGTTAGCTTACTGAGTTCAGGTTTGCCGGATTTTCGAAACCATTCTCGCAATGCCGTATCAGCAATTTGTGCAGAATTTCGTACCAACGCCGGTCTCGCCAGTCTCGCGCTCAAGGCCATGCACAAGTCGCTTCATTCTTCAGCGGCTTCCAGCACAAGTCGAATTCGATTGATGTTATCAACTCGCTCATAGGAATAATCGCTGGTGAGGATCTTTACAAAATAGACCCCTAACCCGCCGATCAGGCGATCTCCAATATCAGACTCCAGATCGGGGTCAATGACCTCTTCGAAAGGATTGAATTCCATGCCATTGTCTTCCATGACAATTACCAGCTGGTTGTTTTCGACAGTCAAGTCGATTCGGATTGCTGCTTCCGAACTGTTCAGATTGCCATACGAAACGGTATTGGTGATCAATTCGTCAAGCTCCAGATTGGCATTCGATATCCACATGGAAGGCCAATTGACGTTTCGTCCGTGTT
>VXPI01000332.1 GCA_009839585.1 Gammaproteobacteria bacterium | reverse complement strand
CTGCTGCAATACAGATGACCGGAATCTCGTCAATCGCGAGTGCCACATCGTCTCCGGAAATTTCACATCCGGCAAGTTCCGAGCTGGAAACCACCAGATCAGCGACTTCTTCACCACCCTGCATTCTTGTATTTTTAATCCTGATATCCGCACCCATGCGTCTCAGTATTGTCAGAATGCCTGTTCGTCTTGGATTCATACCGACATCATTCAGCTGCAATCGACTGTCTGGAACAATGAGTGCTGCCACGACAAAAAATGCTGCCGAAGAAATATCTGCCGGAACCTGAATATGTGTTGCAGTCAACGCATGTCCACCCTCAAGGCAAATTTCGGCGCCGGAAACTGAAACCGGATACCCAAAACCAGCCAGCATCGTTTCAGTGTGATCCCGGGTTGGTGCAGTTTCGATAAACCGTGTCTCTCCACTTGCCCTTAAACCGGCCAGAAGC
The DNA here is from genome assembly GCA_009839585.1 of Gammaproteobacteria bacterium. Classification (GTDB taxonomy): domain Bacteria; phylum Pseudomonadota; class Gammaproteobacteria; order Arenicellales; family Poriferihabitantaceae; genus Poriferihabitans. Next base: position 2,848 of record VXPI01000332.1, on the reverse strand, counting down.
ACGGCTGACTTGACCTGCGCAGACGCTACGGGAGAATGAAACCGAATACCTGCAAGTCCCTCACAAGGCTTGATCGACAACGGAGGCCTGCCCTCTGCCGAGTGGATGATCGCCCCCATTTGCGTTAACGGCTCAATGATTCTCGACATCGGGCGTTTCGACAGGGATGCGTCTCCGGTCAGGGTCGACGCAAACTGCTGGCTCGACAGCAGACCGGCAATCAACCGGAATGCCGTCCCTGAATTACCCATGTCCAGATCTTGGTCTGGCCCACGAAGACCGTCTAGCCCGACTCCATCTATGGTGTATACCGGACCATGCTCTCCAATGTTCCGGACGATGTTTACACCCATCGCCTGAAATGCCCGGATACTCGCTAGTACATCCTCGCCTTCCAGAAGGTTTTCAATGCGCGTATTTCCATTGGCAATGGATCCCAATATCACCGAGCGATGAGATATGGACTTATCGCTGGCAACTCTCAATTGCCCCTGGAGTCTCTGTGAAGGATGCGTATGAAATATCAAATTGCTCATCAGCCGGTCTGACCGTAGTTGCGCCCCTGATCGTTATTCGTTTGGGTTTCTTTTCTCCGTAACCAGCGATCGAGTCTGGCGCGCATCCTGAAACAGCCTCTCCAGTCTGGCGCCTTCATCGTTTTGTATCATCATGGCAATATCTTCAAGCCGGCCCTGAAATCGACGGATATCCTTCATTAGGCTATCTTTATTCATGATGGAAATGTCTTTCCACATTTCGGGGTCGCTTGATGCGGTTCTCGTAAAATCATAAAACCCGCCCGCAGTCATCTGGTAGCAACGCTCGGCATTGGCATCATTGGCCAAATAATCCATCATCGCATAGGCCAGAACATGCGGCAGATGACTGGTCAGGGATAACACTGCATCATGCTCCTGTCGGTCCATTAAAATGATGGATGCACCTGTCGCCAACCACACCTTCCTTACCCGCTCGATTGCACCGGAATCAGTGTCCTCGTCCGGAGTCAGCACGACATTGTGATTTTCAAAAAGTCCGGGACTTGCCGCATCAATGCCGGACCTTTCACGCCCTGCGATCGGATGACCCGGCACAAAATTCCTGTACTGCTCTTTCAGGCACTGCCTGGCAGTAAGCATGATATCCCTCTTGACGCTCCCGACATCGGTGATGATGGCGTCCTGTGGCGGGCTCGCTGACAACTCGTGCAAATAAAGATTGATCGTATTAACCGGCGTCGCAAGAACAATCATGTCTGCATCCTGTGCAACATCAATGAGTTCAGCGGATGCGCGATCTATGGCACCGGCTTCAATGGCCTTGTCAAGATTGGCCTTGCTGCGTCCAACACCAATGATTTCACCCACTATGCCCGCACGGCGCAATGCCAGCGCCAGGGAACCTCCAATCAAACCCACTCCTACAACGACGAGCTTCCGCACCAGGGTATCGTTATTCATTCCATTCAATCAAGGTGTAGCGGTCTATAGCCGGTTAGCCTGCTCTCGCGACTTCCCCGGAAAGCCTTGTGTCAAGCATGTGCGGTCATCACTCATCGAGTATCACAACGCACACCTGCCGGCTGCTTCCAACGGTTGTATCTGACCCTTTGGCATAGGACAGTGCGCCGGAAGCTTTCCATTCAGGGATTGGGCATGTCGACCGGCGGCCTTCAGAGACGAGTACAAGCAATGCCATCAGGCCTCCGTTGGTAACAGTGGCTTGTTCTGAAACTGCGGGTACGCCAAAAATGCCATTCTGAACGCGATTTTAATCACAAGGCGACGGGATATGATCCCAGATTCTTGTAAAACCCGGCTTTGGAGCGAAGAATCTGCAGGGCCCGCTCAACATGCTCTTCGTCCTGGTGCCCGATGATGTCAATAAAGAAGACATAGGCCCATAGCCCGATCTTGGATGGCCTGGATTCGAGACGGGTCATATCAACCTTTTCGGTAAACAGGGGAATCAGCAGTTCGACCAGGGCCCCCGGCTTGTTGACCGCAGCAATAATGAGCGAAGTCTTGTCTTTACCGCTCTGAGGCGTCGGCCGTTTGGACAGTACCAGAAAACGGGTGGAATTGCCGGGATCGTCTTCGATATTCTTGGCCAGGACCTTGAGTCCATAGCGACCGGCAGCGATTTCACCCGCAATGGCTGCGCTCTGGGAATCATCCGCTGCCTTGACCGCTGCATCGGCATTACTGCCAGCGGGTATTCTTTCAGCCCGGGGGCAATTTTTCCCGATCCATTCGCGACATTGGCCAAGTGACTGGGTATGCCCGTAAATCACCTTGACCTGGTCGAGAGATTCAGCATTGCTGAGCAGGCAGTGGTGAATTTCGAGATTGACTTCTCCGCACACCGTAAGCATGGTGGTACAAAGACGATCCAGCGTTCCGGTCACGCCCCCCTCGGTTGAATTTTCAACCGGCACCACGGAAAAATCAGTCGAGCCCGTTTCAGTAGCCTTGAAGATTTCGTCAATTGTTGGATGGTCAGCGATATGTACGGTTTGACCAAAATGCTTGCGGGCAGCCGCTTCCGTATAGGTGCCTGGCGGACCCAGTACGGAAACCGACATCTCGGACTCCGAGTGCCGGGTAATGGAAATAATTTCCCGAAACAGGCTCTCGACCGCACTGTCTGACATGTGGCCATCCCGATTCAGCTCCTGCAACTGCCGTAAAGCCTGGGCCTCACGCTCTGGACGATAGTATGCGGGATTTTCCTGTCCCTGCTTGATGTCGGCAATTTTGGCTGCCACGGCTAACCTCTGATTCATCAACTGGAGAATTTCCCGATCAATGCCGTCGATCTGGTCCCGCAAACCGGATATCGATTGTCC
>VXPI01000220.1 GCA_009839585.1 Gammaproteobacteria bacterium | reverse complement strand
TCTTGATCCTGAATCCGCCATAGTACACCCAATTATACCTTGCATTAAGGGAGTTTAAGTCCAAAAACACAGGGCATATACGGGTCCCGGTATAGGAAGCCGTGGGGTACGGTTGTGCATATTATTTCGGATATTCATGGACATAAGGAAGATACCAAGCCTATTGCAGTTGTCGATGCACTGATTATCAAGCACCTGCGGTGTGAGCCAGCATATCCATGCGCAATACTCGATCTCTCGCATCGCCAATCCACTCCAGCCCCGATTCGCTGTCAAACGGATTGCCATTTTTATCCACACACCTCTCTCCAAACACGACCGCATCGTTGACCACTGCATGACCTCGCATCAGCGTGTGCTTGAACAATAGGCTACGACTGATCCTGGCACCCGCCTGCAAGTGGCATCCATGCGATATCCAGGTAGGACCCTGAATCACGCAACCCGCTTCAACCCGGGAGTTTGAACCAATGTAGACAGGCCCTTCAAGCAGCACCTGATCCCAGTCAATATCAACATTCAGGCCTACCCAAATTTTCGGCAGCACTTCGGTGCCCGGCATATTCACGCCGCGGATGGACCCACGCATAAGTTGCTGGTTGATCGCCCAGTAATCGCTGAGCCGCCCAATATCCAGCCATCGAAACGGCATATTGATGGCTCCGAATGGAACTTTTCTCTTTAGCAAGTCAGGCAACAGGTCAGAACCAATGTCATACACCTTCCCGGATGGAATGTAGTCTATGATTTCAGGTTCAAAAATATAAATCCCGGTACTCACCAGGTCCGAACACGCCTCTTCAAGCAACGGCTTTTCCTGAAACAGGAGAACCTGACCCGAATCTCCCACGTCAACAACACCGTAATTGGGGATTCGGTGCTCTTCGACCTGTTTGACAACAATGCTGGCCTTGTTTCCGGACTGCCAGTGCTTGCGCAGCATTTCCGTCAGGTCCAGATCAATAATGGCATCCCCGCAAACGACAATGAACGTGTCATCAAACACCCCGCCGAATTCCTGGATACGCTTGATTCCACCAGCAGAGCCAAGCGGTTCCGCATGCAATTCTCCATTCTGGATATGCCCTTCATAGGAGTACCCGATATTGACCCCCCAACGTCGCCCATCTGCAAAATAGGATTCGATCGCCTCAGGCAAATGGCTGACATTGACCATAATGTCCTTGATACGATGATTGAACAGCAATTCGATCAGGTATTCCATGACCGGTTTGCCAACGACCGGAATCATTGGCTTGGGAAGATCATACGTAAGTGGCCGAATACGCGTTCCCTCGCCGGCTGCGAGAATCATGGCTTTCATGTGAAGGCGTCTTTAGAATTTGAGAAAGTAGCCATGACATGGCCTGGTCATGCAGTCCCGATATTATCCCGATAATCCGGATCAAAAAAACCCCGGCGGGCCATTGGACTGCCGGGGTTTTTCATCACAAAGACAGGGATCGGCTAATCGTCGCCGCCAAAAATCCCGAATATGTGCAACAGACTCAAAAACAGGTTGTAAATTGACACGTACAAGGTCACTGTTGCCGAGATATAGTTGGTTTCACCACCGTGCACAATCGCACTGGTCTGAAACAGAATCAATCCGGACATCAGCAGGATGAACATTGCTGAAACAGCGAGACTCAAAGCCGGCATGGGCCAGATCAAGGTGACCAGTGCCGCTATAAAGGCAACCAGAATACCTGCCATCAGCATGCCGCCGATAAAACTGAAATCCTTTCGGGTGATCAGCACATAGGCCGACAGACCTGCAAATATGGCCCCCGTTCCACCCAATGCTGTTGCCACCAATTGACCTCCGTTCGAGACATTGGTGATGTAAAAGCCGAGAATCGGACCAAGAGTGAGGCCCATAAAACCTGTCAAGGCGAATACGAATACCAGCCCCAGTGCCGAATTCTGAAATCGGCTAGTCAAGAACAGCAACAGGAAATATCCACCAATTGTCAGTAACGGACCAAGCGACGGCATATTCATGGCCATGGCAATACCTGCGGTCAACGCACTAAACAGTAACGTTGCCGAAAGCAACATGTAAGTGTTCCGAAGCACACTGTTAATTTCAATACCGCTACCAGCCGATCGACTGATCGCAGTCTCATACCTATTCATTTCTACCTCTTAAAAATAGCAGGGGGAATAATTGTTCTGAATCCAGACATGTAAAAACGGCAATACACCATTTGGCATATCGTTAATTCTACAGTTTCATATGTAGTATCGTAAAGGGCGTATTTCAAGTACTCGCAGATCTATTCAGCATAGGGCCGTTCATCCCTGTACTCATAAATCTTACCTGAAAAAGCCTTCAGCCTGTTTTTTGAGCGTTTGATATTTGCCCAGTCCGGACAAGCGAGATAATTTTTCGGAGTTATGCGGTTTTGCATGTATGATCAAGATCATGAATACAGTTCTTGATCCCACAATTCACCAACCCGACGCCATCTTGATCCCACAATTCACCAACCCGACGCCAAATCAAGCCTGACCGCCATGGATTCAGGAGACTAGATTATATGCCCGACCGCCGCCTGCAGGTTTTTTCTACCGTTGCAAAACTACTCAGCTTTACCAAGGCTGCCGAGGTGCTGCATATGACCCAACCTGCGGTCACCTTCCAGATACGCCAGATGGAAGAATACCTCAATACCCGGTTGTTTGACCGCACCCACAATCGAATCACGCTCACTGAAACCGGACATACTGTCAAGCGTTATGCCGATCAAATTCTGGGACTGTACAGGGAGATGGATGCCGAAGTACGCACCCAGATCGGCAATATGCAAAGCCCCATGATTATTGGTGCGAGCACCACCATCGGAGAGTATTTTCTGCCAAAAGTCATCGGCGAGTTTCAGGCACGGTTCCCTGATGTCGTAGTGCGCCTCAGCGTGACCAACACCAATGGCGTCATTGACCTGATCGAAGAGAATGAAATTGATATCGGCATCGTAGAGGGTCCCATCACCAATAAAACCCTGGCAACCAAGCCCATCTGGGATGATGAACTGGTTGTGGCGTGTGCGGTTGGACACGATTTAAGCAAGCACAAGACCATTAATATCAGTAGTATTCTTGACTGCCCGTTCATCAGCCGCGAGGAGGGCTCAGGCACCCGCGAAGTGATTAACGACCACCTCAAGCGGTTCGGTTACGACATGGATCAACTGAGCATCATTATGGAATTCGGCAGCCCGGAGTCAATCAAGAACGTAGTCGCGGCAGGACTCGGCATCACCATTATTTCGGTCGCCACCATGGAAAAGGAACTGGCGCTCGGTAC
>VXPI01000238.1 GCA_009839585.1 Gammaproteobacteria bacterium | reverse complement strand
ACTACTCGCCCCCTGCCGAGTGTTCAGGCAGGGGTTTGACGGGGCAGATTTTATTTTATTGCGAAATATTATCCGAACGAATCTCAACATCTCAAGATGCTGTACTGCATTTTTGGATTGAGGCTGCAAAGACAAATATATCTTGAATATTCTCAAGGTTCCGCAACACCGCCAACGCCCATGATACATTCACCATGGAAGTGACATGAGCCTAGCACTCTATCTGGAGACGATTATGGCTTTGGCAGCATTGATCCCGATAGAGTCTTTTGTCCGTTTTTTCTTCGCTATATTTCTTTCATATGTACGAAGTTAAGGGTTTTCGAAGAGTCTTGATTCCAACAAGCCGAACTCTGGAGTATAAAATACACATAAAGCATGGCCAGTTAGGCAAAATGCGCTTCACAATTTCCGTTGCCAGGCACCCGTGCACTTAATACACCCCTTCAATCATCAAGGTATCAACCATGCAATCCTCTTCCCAGGAAAAAAAAGATCATACTGCAACTATAAGCATCACGTCAGAGGCGCCACGCATGATCAATGAGCCAGCGGATCTTGCCGAACGAGCCAAGGCCATTTTGGCCGCCGAGGTTGAGGCGGGAGGAACGCTTTATGGGATACGGGCGGATGGATGCTATATTGCACGAACGAAAGATGGGGATCGGATATTGAAAAGACCTCCGAAATTCCGCCCTGCATAAAGTCTTGATATTGAAATATGCCTACACTTCATGTGATCGCTGGCCCCAATGGTTGTGGAAAATCAACTCTGACACGTACAAAATATTTCGGCAATACACTTATTATTGACCCTGATGCCATCGCTCGTCGTCAATCAGATGGTTATGCAATCCAATCACCAGCACGGGTAGCTCTGATGCAAAGACGTGCAGCTCTGGAATCATGTCAAACCCATCTGATAGAAACTACACTCAGCGGCAAGGGAGTTTTCCGACATGTTGAATCTGCACGAAAAAAGGGCTACACGGTTTCCCTGCACTATATTTTTCTGGAATCTCCCGATGTTGCACTTGATCGCATTCGAAACCGCGTCAAGCTTGGCGGAAACCATGTTGAAAAAGAAGATGTCAAGCGTCGGTTTGAGCGCTCATATAAACATTTGCCGATCATGATCGCACAATCTGATGAGGTTTGTCTTTATGATAATTCCGATTCTGATCAACCGCTTAAAATTATTGCGAAATTCAAGTATGGCAGTTGGTGGAATGAAATTCCTGACTGGGCCGTCAAGGCCATAAAACAGTCAAAAGAACTGGATCAGGGTTAGGTACGATTATCCTCTCCCACACCCAATATCAGATGCTACCATTCGAGATACGCTTGGTATTCGCAAGTTATTATTAGAGTTTGCGTTTCCCACAAATTGATACCTAATGAACCATGACAATGATTAAACGTTTGGGCTTCGTTGGATGGCGAGGCATGGTTGGTTCCGTTCTTCTTGCGCGTATGCGGGAAGAAGGAGATTTGGAGCATGTTGAGGAACTAGTGTTGTACTCAACATCACAAGCAGGTCAACCAGGACCCGAACTGCCCAACACCCGTCCATTGCTGGCTGATGCCATAGACCTTGATTCCCTAAGCACTATGGATGCCATCATTAGCTGTCAGGGTGGAGACTACACTCAAAAAATTCACGCCCCACTTCGCGATATGGGCTGGCAGGGATACTGGCTTGATGCTGCTTCCACATTACGAATGAGTGACAACTCAACTATCATACTGGATCCTCTCAATCAATCCATAATCAGGCAAAACCTGGCGAAGGGACAACGAGATTTCATTGGCGGAAATTGCACTGTAAGCCTGATGCTAATGGCCCTTCATGGACTGTTCAAGGAAAATCTGGTCGAATGGATAACTGCAATGACCTATCAGGCAATCTCAGGTGGAGGTGCACAACAGATGCGGGAGTTGCTCATCCAGATGGGAGAGATTCACGAACATGTCACCCCCCTGCTTCGCTTACAGGAGAGTTCCATTCTCGACATTGACAGCCGGGTTAACGAATATCTCAATTCAAGTGCGTTAACCACAGGCGCTATAGGCTCTCCCCTGGCGAACAACCTTCTGCCCTGGATTGACATCGATCTCGACAATGGAATCGGCCGTGAAGAATGGAAGGGTTATGCGGAGACCAACAAAATCCTGGGCAGGGAGAATAACCCAATACCCATAGAAAGCACCTGTGTGAGAGTGGGTACATTTCGATGTCACAGTCAGGCATTTACCATTGCATTATCGCAGGATGTGGGGATTGATGATCTTGCCGACATAATGGGGCAGGCAAACCAGTGGGTTAAAGTCATACCGAACAACAAGCAGGATACACTCCAATCCCTGACCCCGGCTGCGGTCAGCGGTTCCATGGACATCGCAGTTGGCCGGATTCGAAAAACTGTCTTTAACAGCAGGATAATGACCGTTTTCACGGTCGGCGATCAATTGCTGTGGGGAGCCGCTGAACCCTTGCGCCGCATGCTCGGTATTCTGTCTGAATACCAGACAGATGGCGACAGTTAATTGACTGTATCGCACCTCTCGACAGAACACGGAGTGATCAACATATGCTATGTTCATGTACTTCGGTTTCAAAAAGCATGACAATCAAGTTCTTTTGTTGCAACTTGAAGCAAAACTGGAACCTGACTGCCTAACTTGTGAACCAATTAACTGAGGCTTTTGCATTATTTTGTGGAACGATAGTAGCACCTCTTGAGCGGTTCATGATAAGCTACTGCGGCTGAAAGCTTATGGACAAAATAACTTCTCAATAGAAAATTGGAGGAAATAGAGAATGCCTGATATTCAGCTGCCTCACATTGAAGCGTCTCATAAAAAGATAATGGAGGTCTTTTCGAGTAGTTATACTTTCACGATACCCGTCTACCAACGTCCTTATGCTTGGGAGACTGACGAAGTAGAGGATTTGCTCACCGATCTTATGGATGCACAAAAAAATCCTGATAATTTCTACTTTCTCGGTAGCATTGTACTAGTCAAGAAGGATGGTGATTCGAATTCACAGGTGGTCGATGGGCAGCAACGCTTGACGACACTCACCATCATATTCAGCGTGATACGCGATTTGACCGACGATGAAAGTAAAAAGACGCAACGCGAGAAATATGTCAAACAAACCGCCAACAAAGACGAAGGGCTCCCAGAAACTCTTCGCCTTCAACTCCGCCAAAAAGATCAACGTTTCTTCGCACAATATATTCAAAATCTTGGGGCAACAGATCGTCCACCTAATAATAGACAATACACTGATTCGGAGGCTTGCATTATACAAAATACTGAAAC
>VXPI01000110.1 GCA_009839585.1 Gammaproteobacteria bacterium | reverse complement strand
TCCTATAATCAGAGATATAACGTCAAGTACTACCTCAAGAAGCGCTTTGCCGAATAGCTGATGTCCATCGAGCAGGCAAACTGGAAGACGCTTGAGCGATCAAGACTTGTATCAGGCCTATCCTGTGCGGCAAGCCTCGCCTCCCTGATGCAAATCCAGTACCGCTTCACCGGCAAAAACCATTCATTCATCCTGTCTGTTGGCAGGTGCCTGATGACCCGCAACTATACCCCCCTGGACTGACCCTGCAACCGGATGTTTTCCGACTGCAGGGTATGGTTCAGCAAACACACGCAGGCATACACCGACCTCAAGGCAGGAATCTCGCACCCTACAACTTCTGCAAGTTCAATGACTGCACCCAGCATGCCGTCAATTTCCAGCGGCTTTCCTGACTCCACATCCTGCAGCATCGAGGTCTTGTGCCTGCCCACTTTCTCGGCCCCCTCAATTCGCCTCTCCAACGACACCCGAAAACTCGCACCCAGCCTCTCGGCAATCGCCTTGGCCTCGGTCATCATTGAAGCAGCAAGATCACGCGACAATGGAAACTGGCAAATTCCCTCAAGAGTTGCATGCGTTAACGCACTGATTGGGTTAAACGACAAATTACCCCAGAGCTTCAGCCAGATCTCAGAGCGTATGTCTTCCAGAACCGGTGACTTGAAACCGGCATCAGTCAATACCTCTGATACCTTGGTCACCCGCTCGGAAACCCGTCCATCCAGCTCTCCAACCGGAAACCGGTTCCCCTCCACATGATGAATTACACCCGGCTCGGATATCACCGCTGCGGGATAGGCAATACACCCGATCAAGCACTCTGCACGAATACTCCTCGCCAGCACTCCACCTGGATCAACCGACTCGACAACTCTTCCCTCATGTTCTCCGCCAAGCTTCTGGAAATACCACCAGGGAATACCATTTTGCACCGTGACCATCGCAGTATCCGGACCAACAATACCGGGCAGATGCTGAACTACTGCCGGGATCTGATGGGACTTGAGGGACATCACCACTAGATCCTGATGATCTAGTTGAGTCATGTCATCCGTTGCATCAAGGTTCTGAGCAACCCCGTAGTTCCCGGCTCCAGTCAATGCAAGTCCTTTTTGCTGAATAGCCCGAAGATGTGGACCTCGTGCAATTAACGATACCTCATGACCAGCCTGGGCCAGTCTAGCCCCCATCAGCCCTCCAATCGCACCAGCACCAACAACACAGATTCTCATTGCACTAAACCCAAAATCAAGTTTTTTCAGGATGCCTCTACCCGCATTGAGGACGGAAAATGGATTTGCGCGGGATGATCCTGTAATTGCAGCACCCGACAATCACGTCCATGAAGATCTTCAGATAGTGACTCGTGGTCGGGTCGCAGTGCAACCAGACCCGAGCCGGTCGACTTGGGAACACGACTCATGGCGATCAGGCGTTTAGCCATATTCACAAGATAGGCGTCAATTCGCTATAATTGTGTTCAGCCCGTCTACCCGGCTTGCAACATCGATAATCTACCCAGTCAGGCGATGACTGGGCCGCTCTTGAAACATTCAAGCACCACACCTTGGGCATCGCCTCACTTCCATGTGTATTCAAACGCTGCAACGGTTTTCGCAGTCTTGTCCTTTGAATGACAGATTGTATTCGCCTTTTGGATTGAAAGGGGGACGAGATAGATCAGGTCGAATGATTTCGATGGAAGTGCCAACTGATCGTTGAGGCAGTCTTCAGCATCAGGTAGCGATTCGCTCCATGCCGCTTGGACGCTTGGACTGATTCCCGCTCATTGACAGTCCCTTCATGTTCGATTTCGGAACGGGTTGTGTCGCTACGCTACAAGAGATGCGGTCGCAGGGCGATTTGTGCCACCCCTTTCGATACCCGGAGTCTCGTTCTTGATCTTTCAGGTCAATTTCCGGGCTGGACTGCCGGGAAAATGACGGTCACGCTCGCAGCGCCATCGGAAGTAACGAATTTCATGCCCTGTGGCTCGAAGGCGGTGTGCGAAAGTGTGTAAGAGTCGTAGGACGGCATGGTAACTGCGCTGGTCTGGATGGAGACTGGTGCGCCCCACTTGGCATCTGTGCTGTGCCAGAGCGACACGGTGGCATCGAAAACGTCCTGGACGATCACGTCATGCCCGGTTTCTGTCGTGCTCTTGGCGTAGGTGTCCGTGCCTCCCTGGCCCCAAAGAAAGTCGTCGCCCGGTCCGCCGTCGAGCCTGTCCATGCCGGGCCCGCCGATGAGGACATCATTGCCCCGGTTACCGCGCAGGAGGTCGTCGCCTAGCCCGCCAATGAGCCAGTCGTTTCCCTTGTTGCCATGCAGCCTGTCATTGCCACTGCCTCCAAACAGGGTGTCGTGACCATTGTTGCCAAAGAGCAAGTCGTTGCCGGACCCTCCGAAAAGCCAGTCGTTGCCGTCACCGCCACGCAAGGTGTCCTTGCCTTGGTGGCCGACAAGAATGTCAGTGCGATGGCCGCCAACGAGCGTATCACGGCCTTTGCCTCCAGCGAGAATGTTCCAGTTGCCCCATCCTTCAACACTCAAGACATCGTCTGTGGGGAGTCCCTTGTAGTGTTTGGGGATATGGCGGCAGTCTGCAGCCGGCTGTCCGTCAGCCGTCATGGTCATGGTGCACCGAACTTTCTCGGCAAGGGCTGGACTGGTTGCCAGCATCATCACTATCGTCAGTGCTGCGTATCGTGATTGGATAAATGACTTAACCATTGGAAGCATAAATTTTGTTGATTCAACGTTAAATAGTTCTTGAACTTATTTGTGAATTATACTGTCAAATGTGCATTCACAAGGAATTAATTGCCATAACTCCTCTTCTGTTTTCCAATTCTCACGGACACCGTAAGTTTCTCGGTCATGCTTGATCGGGTGGAATGGTACCAAGGAAACAGCAAAACTGGCGAAATGCAAGGACCAATGGAATGCATGTGCAGAAATACTCTGCAGAGGGGATTGTGGCTATGGAGTTAACGGTTGATGGAGGTATTTGATGGCGATTTGGTGCGGTTATCATTCAACCCAATGTTTCAGCCACAAAATGGCATTCCCACGCATGGATGGTGCTCCTAAATCCGGCAACCCCTCGAAACCCAAGCCGCTATCGTGTTGTCCTGGATTATTCAAAGCGCTTCAACGCGCATCTCCAGCAGTTCCCTTTTTTCTTCATCAAACACCATGCCAATCAGATGGACCGGTTCTTCGCGGCCCCGGTACTGATCGGCATACTTTTTCTCCCGGATCTGCCGGATTGCGCCGTCGAGGATTTCCCCGACCGTCCTGCCTTCCCTGAGCACCTTGAATTCC
>VXPI01000174.1 GCA_009839585.1 Gammaproteobacteria bacterium | reverse complement strand
CGAATTCCTGCCAGAAACCCACTGCAGCCACCCGACCACTGTTAAACTTGGGTTAGGCGCATATCTGATGTCAAAACCCGGAACTTGTTTAATATCGGTGCATAATCGCGCTGAAAGTCCGATGGGGCTACTTTCGCCCAGCCCTTTGAATTCCGCATCGCCTGTCTGGATGAGATGTGCGCCTGAAACTCTTTCAGCAAAAACGGAGTTGGCTTGTCTCGATCAAAGGACTCAATTTCCTCATCGTCAATCCCGTCGCATGGAATAGGCTCCTCTGGATGTGGGCCATCTGGATCGTTAAATTGTATTTCCTGATCAAGTGCAGACCTAGCAAGTCCTGCTTCCACCAGCCTTGCATGCGTCAATGCCTTGTAGACAGTATTGGCCCGCTTGGTAGCCTCGAATTCTGTTTTTCCATATTACACATGACACTGCATCACTTGCCACGGTCCACGGCCATGGCTTGCATTCACCTGTAGCCCTGATGCTTGCACCTCCGTCCGCCGAAATACCGGACTGCAACGGACAGGAACACCCCTATTTATGGATTAGGGTAGATACATAGGGTCATAAGGAGATGATAATCATGCAAAAACGTAACGAATGAGCATTCCTGAAGAGATGCGGCAGGGGTTCGAGTTCAGTAGGTTTTCCATTCGACTGTTGGTTAACAGGCAGGGAACCCGTCTTAGTGGTCATTACGCTGGAGGTTATGAATTTGGGGGCGGTGGCGGTGGCAGTGGACTTGCCTTGACTTCGTCCACATATTTCAATACCTCTAATCATCATGATCTAGTAGCATATTGGGCAGTAATCACTTCAATAGCTTCTTCCCATGACTTTTGATTAATCCTTGAGTTTATCGACAACCCGATTTGTCCTACAGGCTTGGTTGATTCTATGGATTTTTTCAGCAGGTCATCCATCTTGTTCAGGAGAACACCATCAGTGGCATCTTGCCTGTCGACTTGATTCCACAACATTTGCCAATCCCTGGTAATGTGCTGCAGGTTTTCGCTCGTCCGGGTTAATACCGAAGACTTTGATCTAAAGTCAAAAACAAGCTCTACAATTACGACAAATAATATAACCACACTGGATACGTCAGATATCCAGCCCCATTCATCAGGCAGAGCTGCAATCAGCCTGGTAACTCCGCCGACTGCTGCAAATGCAATTGTGAACTTGATTCCTTGATCTATTTTCCGGTGTTTATCTGCAAGATACTGATAATACCGGTTTAGTCGTTCGGCATCAAGATACCCTTGCCAAATCTCATTTCTCGTTTGATTCGATACTGGATAATCTTGGGATGACATTTGATATAACTCTGGGTTTGATATCAAAAGAAATTACTGCATTTGGAATTAGGGTATGCTAACAAGCTGTAGTGTATAAAACATCGCTGGAAATTGCAAAAACGCTAAACACCCCTAATCCATAAACAGTGTCTGGCAGAAAACCCCTGTTTTTCCGGTAGCCGGGAGGCCAGGTGCAGCAGACGACGAAGCCGGTCATGGCACAGTCCGGTGCGGAACGTGCCGTTTTGCGCACTGCATCATGCGGTTTTCCGGAGTGCAGGCCGGGCTTTCAGGGTCCGGGTCGAGGCATTGGGTCTTGACAGCACCGGCATCAAGGTACCTCCCGACGGCACGGGCACCCTGAAGAAAACGGCGCCCAGAGCATCGGAAAGTCCCGGGGCAAATGAGATGCCAGGCTTCACATGGCTGCCGCGGATGCCCGGACAGCCGTGGCCTTTGCGCTCTCCCCGGGAAACGCATACGATGCCCCGCAAGGCCAGAAGCTGCTGAAGCAGCTGGACCGCCCCTCGAACCGTCCGGCCCTGGTCATGGACCGCGCCCGCGAAGACGATGAAACCCCCGGCCGGCATCCGGTCTCGGCTTCCTGCCCGTGGTGCCTCCCAAAAGCAGCCGTGTCGCTCCCTGGGAATGCGACAGGGAACTGGCCGGACGACGCAACGAGGTCGAGCGCCTGTTCCGGAGACTCAAGGGCTTCCGCTAGGTATTCTCGCGCTTCGACAGGCTCGATGTCATGTTCCCCGGGTTCGTCGTCTTTGCGCTCGCCATCGATGCACTGCGTAGTATCAACAATTCCTGGTATCTTTTCAGTTAGTATCTTTGATATGTTGCAGCCACGGGTGTGCTATTTTCAGGTGGAGCTTTATGATGCGGGCGATTTCCTGAATAAGGAAGTGCTAACCCATAGCTTGTCTTCTTGCAACTTGCTATGGGGAAATTTTCGATTTTTTTGACGTTTTCCTCAAAAATCTCTTTTGCTTCTGGATTTTTCTGGAGAAGCTTCCCAATTGATAAATGTCTCATTTGATTCCTCCTAGAGCAATACTTCATAATCTTTGCGAGTGTGCAGAATAGCGTTTTGCCCCATCTTTTTCATGTAGTCTTTCAAAAGCCTGTGGTAACTACTCGCCCCCTGCTGAGTGTTCAGGCAGGAGGGCGGGCAGTTACTTTTTGGATTAGGGTTGTAGGAAAAGGAAGCAGAGACGCTACAGAGTAGATTATGATTGGAAATGTCTCACATGTAGTGAACCCGCACACAATCTAGGCAGGCCGTTACACAGACGACCTGACCACTTCTGATCTTCTGGCAGCCAATCCGCAGCCTGGAGCAAATAGCCGGATATATTCACCCGGAAGACATCCCCGAACCCAGGAGAACGGCAATCTTTGCCCTGACTTCCGCTACCGATTGCCGGGGAGCCTTCATTTCAAACCGAGCCCTTCGCACCCGCCAATCCAGATTCCGTACATGATCGGAGAGAATTGCTCCTGTGACCCTGCTTGACGGAGGCAGAATGACTTTGAACGGATACCCCTTGACCTTGGATGTAATGGGACAGAACAGCGCCAGCCCGGTCTTTTCGTTGTAGCTCTGCGGACTTAAGACTATTGCAGGTCTACGGCCAGCCTGCTTGCGGCCGGCCTGGAGAGAAAACGTGAGCCACACGATGTCACCAGTAGCCGGAACGTACTGCTTTGCTACCATTGTTCATTACCTTGGGCATCGCCAGTGTCCTGTTCCGGGTGAAGGTTCTCCGGCATCACTTGGGCCAGCATCTCGGACAGGTTGTAGACCTGCTTGCGCATGACGACCCGGTTATCCTGTGCCTGGACATCCATTTCTATGGCCGAGCCTTCCGAGATACCCCATTGTTCGGCAATGGCTTTTGGGATGCGTACCGCGAGGCTGCCTCCCCATTTTCCGATGTGCAGATTGACACTCATGAAAATACCCTCAACAAATAATCTATATTATATATCTCTTTGCCCGCTTGTCTTGCCTACAGGGTCCATGTA
>VXPI01000013.1 GCA_009839585.1 Gammaproteobacteria bacterium | reverse complement strand
GGATTAGCGCCACCGGACTATCGCCGTTGGCCAGTTCAAGACGAGCTTCAGGAACCATCAGGCCGCATCTTGCCGCAAGCTTCAAAGTGGCAACCTCGGCACGTTCCACGGCGCGGCGGTCATCACGTGAAGTAAATTTCGCAATCCATAGTTGTCCTTCCCCAGCAATGCTTGCTTTCGGACGTGCACCGCCAAGAGAGCCGGACACTCCTGCGAGATTTAAAATGTCTTCTTCTACGCTATCAGGATCAATCTCGAACTGATGTGTCAGCTTTCTTAACTGTTCAAGTTCGACCAGTCGCGGTACTGGCGGCGATAACCGGGACAGCGGCTGGAAACTGTCATCGAGAAAACGCAAGGCGCCCTGGCGAGTGCGGTCATCGGACTGCGTCAAATAGTCAAACTCGGTAAGACCGCCGCCCAGGGCGCGAGTTATCAAGGCCCGTCCCCCCGAATCGGGGGCTGCGTCCTGAAAACTGTTGTGCAAGGCGTTTCGTCGGTCATCTCGACCACTCGTAAAAAAGCCTCCTGCCTGTAGAGGCAGCCCTGGCGCAAGCTGGAAACTGTCGTCTGCCTGCAACCATGCACGATCATATTCGAAATGAGAGTACTGCCGGCGGCCATCGCTCTCGAAACGCAACCGGCCGACTACACGTTTTGCCTGACCAAGTGCGACAACGGCTTCGGGCATCAGAAACTGACCCCTTGATCATCTACCCTGTCGACTTTTGAATCATTTCGGTCACCGGAGGCGGGGCGATTGGGTATCTTTCCACTCTTGACCTGAATTCGCTTTGGCAATCTGTTGCGCTCTAACAGCAATCCCGTATCGTCCGAAGCCGGATCAAGCAGACTGCCGATACGATGAATTTCCCCAAGAACCAGGCATGCCATCGCCAGGGTTCCCGTACTGACTCCGTCATCTCCTTTTTCAAGGCGCGTGATGGTACGGGCGGATACGCCAACGCGGTCCGCGAAATCCTTGACGGAAATTCTGCGCTTCAATCGTGCTGTTTTCAGGTTATCGCCCAATTCAACCAACACGCGTTGAGCATGTTTGGATTTTATCTTGTATGCCATATTTTTCTCTTTTTAATTTAGTATAAGACATATATGGCAAGTATAAGACATATATGGCATTTATTTTAAAATAGTGTCTGGCAGAAACCCCGTTATTTTCGCGGACGGGGAGAATGGAGGATAGGCAGGAAGGATGAATTTCGGTAGTCGTGACGCACAACAGCCGGGTTCTGTACAGTGCGCTATGCATGTCTATTATGCTGTCTCCTGTAGTAGATTGCTGAACAGGGAACACGGGCAGCTTATACACGCTTCAGGACGTCAATAGCACCCCCGTCTCAGCCATCCGGCGAGGCCGAAAATCACGACTTTTTCACAGCCTTGGCATAATTCCCAAAACATGGATAGGACCGAAGAAGCAAATAAAAACATTAGTGCCATGAATCAATATGATATATTGCCCCATGAAAATAATTTCCCAAAACCGGAACATCTATGCAACCATGCTGCATATGGAACTGCACTCTGAATCCAGGTGTCTATGAAGATGCTGACCCCGGAAATGCGACCTGAATTTCGTGCTGAAGGCTGGTCAGGATTTCCACGCGATGCATAGGTCCCGAGACAGGCGATGAACACTGAACAGAAAACACGACTGGATTCTTTCCTTCGACAAACGGAAGGCTCACCGCCGCCAGTGTTTGTCGGAAGAACAGGAGTGCTTGAAGATCTCGTTCTTGCAACGGACCAGGTGTGGCAAGGTACTGGAACCGGAGAACACGGTGCCGCCAAGTCTACCCGCATTATCCATGGTGCCCCGGGTGCCGGCAAGAGTTCGATTCTATCGGAAATTCTAAGCATGTCCCTTGCCCCAGCCTGTGGCAATTCTGGCTCCCGCGTGGTGTTGGCAAACAGTAGCCTCCTGGAGGAAAATATTTCCATCGTTCTTGACCTGCTGTTTGAAGCCGGACGGACAAGGCAGGGGGAGTGGACCGAAACCGCCCGCAACTTCTGGACAAAAGGCCGGCAGAATATCCGATCAGTCAGAGTTGCCGGGGCCGATCTAGATGTGACACCACAGAACATCGAAGGTATCGGTGCCCTCGCCCGCAAAATGCCAGGCGAGAAATGGCAACGACCGATTCTGCTCGCTATTGATGAAGCGCAGAATTTGTCCCCGGACAGAAACTCTCCACACGGGCTTGTTCTGCGAGCGATCCATGATGGCGATACAGGGTTGCCGATCACGCTAGTGCTGGCCGGACTTGGAGATACCAGGTCTCGAATCGCAGACATGGGACTTACGCGCATCTCTCCGACACAACAGCACAGCATCGGGCCTCTCTCGGCCGAGGAAACCGCAGAATTCATGTCCAGTTCGTGCACCTATTTCGGAATCGATGTGCCGGATGGTGTTGCCCAGGAGATTGACAGACTAGTCCGGATCTGTGACGGATGGCCGCGGCATCTGCATCACTCTCTGCAAGCGTTGGGCATTGAGGCACTAAAGGCTGGCGGCAATCTCGGGGAAGCGGACTGGGGCAATATACACACAGAGGCCGCAAGCCGAAGAGACGGTTACTATATGGATCAGTATTCCGATAAAATGCGGGATGCCAAGAACATGACCATTAAGGTGATGGCTGAACTAGAGCGAAATCCCAGTCGTTCCGGAATCAAGAAGTTGATGAAGGAATTGCATTCGTCGGATGCCGACACCTACTGTTTCCCACCCTCCATGAATGCTGATTCGTTCTTTGACCACTTGTTGCATCAGGGGGCGTTGCAGGACGAGGGGGATGACTGTTTCGCCTGCCCGATACCTTCTTTTCGGACTTACCTCCTCAATCAAGCGTGATAGCCCAGACATATGTCCAGTGCTACCGGCCGGAACTTAAAAAGAGGTTAGACCAGAGCGCATATATGGTGTTGGACTGCCCTTGTAGCGACGTGACAGATCACTGGCCGCAACACCGTCATTTTCGGAACTTGTTGTCTGGTTCGGGTATTTCAAAAATATGCCTGGCAAAGTACTATGATTGGATCTCGGGCCGGATAATCGGATGAACAAGAAAATTTTAACCGAAGCCGAAATACGGACACGATATATCACTCCGGCACTCTATCGTTCTGGATGGGATCCGACACAGATTCGCGAGGAGTTCCATTTCACCAAGGGGAGAATCATCGTTCGCGGCAAGCTTGTCTCAAGAGGCAAGAGAAAGTATGCCGACTACGTCCTGTTCATCAAGCCGAACATTCCATTAGCTGTAGTAGAAGCAAAAGACAACAATCACGGCGTTGGCGAGGGCATGCAGCAGGCG
>VXPI01000040.1:2070-3345 GCA_009839585.1 Gammaproteobacteria bacterium | reverse complement strand
ATCTAGGCAACGTCTGGCCATCCAACTGTAAAAAGCCAATTCTGCCGGTGCAATGTCTTCAATAATTTCGCCAGATATTGAGATTACTCTGTTTTCAAGATCCAAGATTAATTCAGCTCCAGACAGGATGTTTTGAGCTGCCTTTACTGTCAGAGAAAAACTAGAACTTCCTTTCTGAAGACTCAGTGGTAAACCATCACGTAACCGTACAAAGGGTATTTCAGCAAGACTGACCTTTGCTTCTCGGGTATCGTATGTTCGCGCCCTTTCTCCTCGAGTATGTATAAGTCGGCTTTTTCGTGTCGGGTAAAAGAATTCGGGATGCGATTCATACGGGCGGCTAACCAATACATGGGACAATTTATCTTGAGGTCGACCATAGAGACTTAGCGCATAACCAAGATAATATCCCATTGTCTTTCGACCACCTGCAATTGATACATGTAATGCTGACTCTGGGTCGGATGTCATTTCTCGAACGATATTGACCATCGTGTCAGCACAACCCTGATTATCTATTTCACTACAAATATCACTAAGAGCCTCTCCCTTCGTATTTCGAATGACATGCACATTATTCATGGAAAATGAGATTTTCGGCAAGTTATATTCGCGTACTAATCTATAAAATTGACCATACTCTGGATTTAGAAGAGAGTGACGGGCTATTTCCCTACCTTCTTGGGTGGTTATAAGATGAATCTCAGTAGGAATCCAAGGGTCATCAGGACTCATGGACAAAGCATATAGGGTTTCCGTTACCACTTGAGGCGACAATCCACTCGAAACCAAAAGAACTTTACGAGTATTGTTTGACAAATCCATAAAACGACTTGATGTGATGAAATTAACTTAACGGAGAGATGTGCTCTCTCCAGATTGCGAAAAGTCAATTTTACATGGACAGCTTTGTTTATAACGTGAATCGCAAGATAGCGATTTTATGAGAACAAAGTGGAATATTTATCTTAATCCCCTCCAAATCAGGGAAGCATTCCAACATTACCTGATTGCGTCCGGGCTAAACAGTAGTCTTAATCCCCTCCAAATCAGGGAAGCATTCCAACACACGACGACCGGCGGTTAAAAAACCGACATCACGTCTTAATCCCCTCCAAATCAGGGAAGCATTCCAACTTTACCGTGTTCCGCATTTGACGGAATACGTTTTGTCTTAATCCCCTCCAAATCAGGGAAGCATTCCAACACTATTCATGTGGGTATGCACATTGTCCTGGAGTCTTAATCCCCTCCAAATCAGGGAAGCATTCCAAC
>VXPI01000040.1:0-1970 GCA_009839585.1 Gammaproteobacteria bacterium | reverse complement strand
GTCTTAATCCCCTCCAAATCAGGGAAGCATTCCAACTGCTTACTGGATGCATTAGCATTCACATCTAGTCTTAATCCCCTCCAAATCAGGGAAGCATTCCAACTATTCGACGCGGGATCAATTACCGTCGGCTCTGAGTCTTAATCCCCTCCAAATCAGGGAAGCATTCCAACCTTGACCTTTGGAACGCTCAATCTGATAATGTAGTCTTAATCCCCTCCAAATCAGGGAAGCATTCCAACGAATCAGTTGAGATTGATATGAGTAAGTTAACTCGTCTTAATCCCCTCCAAATCAGGGAAGCATTCCAACGTGATAACGTCCTATACATTGGTGCCATTGCGTCTTAATCCCCTCCAAATCAGGGAAGCATTCCAACAAATCCTGTATAACGGTGCTGTTGCAAAACAAGGGTCTTAATCCCCTCCAAATCAGGGAAGCATTCCAACGGTGAAAAAATCACCGGTTGACGTGTTCATGACGTCTTAATCCCCTCCAAATCAGGGAAGCATTCCAACCAATCAGTAGAGATTGACCTATCCAAGTTAACTCGTCTTAATCCCCTCCAAATCAGGGAAGCATTCCAACTCCGAAGGCTTGGAATATCATTATATTCATAGATTTATTGAGCCACCCCACGCTTAAATCAAACAATGAAAATGTTAATGTCACAGTAACCCAACCATCAAATATGTTAAAGGTTATGAATTTGTCGTATCGGTCAAAATAATTCAGTATTTTACAAAGTCATCTATTCCAAAACATGAATGCCAAAAGAACGGACATGTTTTCCCCATACTTCGACCTTCGTCTGAGGTGAAAGCGGGTATATACGAACATCATCCGAGTCTAAGCATATGATCTTTTCGAGCGATCTGATGAAATCATCAAGCGATTTCTTGTTTGCATACAGTTTATAAACAGATTTTTGCAAAAATTCTGCCTCATTTGAAACATATCGATGCACTTTCTGCAATCTTCGTGGCTCTGATATATCGTAGCAAACAATATATTTATTCAACATTTTTTACGCCTGCATTTTCTTCCAATTTATTGAATCTGTGCTCCAAAAATAAAAACAAACGAAGCAATATGGAACGCCAGTCTTCACAGTAATTCTGGTAAAATTTTCCAGCTGCTTCAGGGCTGTCTAACGGCTTGATTCTCTTATTTTTACAACAGTCCATTAATGCCATCATCATAACCATGTTTTTTGCATCGACTATAATCCTTCTTCCAAAACCATGTGATGTTGGGATACCCATTTCATACATTGTCTTTGTCACGATGACCTCAGTAAAACCCATCAACCATTGCCTGGAATCTCGGCTTCTCTTCTTACCCCAGTTCCCATTCAAATGACGTGCCATCCATTCGTAGCAGAGTTGTTTCTTTCTGCACATTTCCGGATCGAATATCTTGGATTCGCTCAGCATGCATGTACGAAAACTGTCCACAGCATCAACGTAATCATGCTTCCAATCCTCGTGCCAAAGACATTGATCAAGCCAGTCCCTCCAACTTGCATTAGATGGATATGTGCCGAGCATCTGAGCCCTTATATCTCCATTGCCAGAAACAAAAAACACGCTGATTTGTTTTGCGGCACATTCTGTGACAGCTTGTAGCCCCCTGAGCTTCCCACCAATAACTATAATCTTTCTCAGCAAGCGAGTTGGAAACCGACGGGGTGCTTTCTCTATATTCTGAACGATTAATGATGGACCATCAATTTTAATTTTGGTCTTCCTCCTTGCGTCAATGATCAAACTATTTGCCATATTTATAGATTTTCCTGGAAAAGTTCGTCGACATTCTTTGCCCATAACGATGCAGTTCTATGAAGCCTCTTTCTTATCGGTTGAGCGTGCTCTTCCCAATCTGACTCTAATACAAATCTCCGAGCCAAACAGACGTAGAGCAATCTACGTTGGGGCTTGAGATCATGAAAAAAAATTGAATGAGCGGGG
>VXPI01000037.1 GCA_009839585.1 Gammaproteobacteria bacterium | reverse complement strand
AAAATCAGGAACGCTAGATGAATCCTCTTCCAGCGTTGTCATTTTCCAGGAAGCTGAAGTTGAAAGCTGCAGATCAATGATGCGAATTGCCTGCGTGATATGCCTGGATTCTTCTGCATGTTTTTCATCCCTGCGACTGATTCACCTTATCCAGTGATTTCACAAGCCTAGCAGCTTCTCCTGTTTGCGCGTCCAGGCCTGGCTCAATCGGTCCAGGACGACAGCCAGCAAAACGATTCCCATTCCGGCAGCCAATCCATATCCCGTGTTTGCCTGATTCAAGGCGGCAAAAACATCTCTTCCCAGGCCAACACCCCCGATCAAGGGAGTCACTACCTGCATCGCCAGGCCCATCATCACTGCCTGATTCAGACCCAGCATAATGCTTGGCATGGCGATTGGCAGTTTTATCTTGAACAGTTTCTGCATGGAAGTAGATCCAAAGGATGTAGCCACCTCCGTATACGCCGGGGGAATCTGGGTCAGGCCCAGCGTTGTCAGTCGAATAACCGGAGGCATGGCATAGACAACCGTAGCAATAACTGCCGAGACGATATTGCCACCAAAGAACATAAGAACCGGTATCAAATAAACGAAAGACGGCATGGTCTGCATTGCATCGAGTATCGGTTTTATAAGCATGTCGATTCGAGGATTGTGAGCTGCCATAACACCAATGGGCATCCCGATAACCATGCAAATGAGAACCGAAACAAATACCGAAGAGAGTGTCAGCATCGCCTCTGTCCACAAACCGCAAGCCCCAATAAACAGCATCAGGATCAGACAGGTCACGGCAAACTTTCCACCGATCAATTTCCAGCTCGCAAATACCAGCACAATCATCACAAAATGCCAGGGAAGGTAGACCAGATAGGTATTCAGCGGATCCAGTAAACCGAGGTAGACGACTGCCCTCAACCCCTTAGTGAAAGCAATGAATGAAGGGTTCACGGTTAACCATGCCACCGCATCGTCAATCGGCTCACGAAATGAAAAGTTGATGTACTCGGGAAATCCGCCGATTCCCGGGATCAACTTGTCAAGGAGTACCATGCCGCCGATGAACAAGGCGCTGCCAACAAGGAAACGTCTGCACAACAGGAAATCTCGAACCTGCTCGCAGACATGTTCCTTGAAAAATGGCGATAACCCCCTCATGGCCGCTTTCGCTACCAATCCGACAATCCATCCGCAGAATTCAGAGACCGCGTTCCAGACAAACCCGATTGCACGCTCTGTCTGACATGCCCAATTATGTTTATCCCAGGTTTGGGGAAACAGGCGAAAAGGCATGGTGTTGGCCAGCGGAGAAAGTTCTTTGGATTTTCCCATTGCCATACTCAGTCGATCCAGGACAATCGCCATGAATACAATGCACATCCCTGCCTCAAGAGACCAGCCTACATTTAACTTATACATGGAGTTCCATACTTCTGTACCGAGCCCTCCCGCACCAATGAAGGTTGCAAGAATCACCAGACCCAGGGCCATCATGATGGTCTGGTTGATCCCCAGCATGATACTGGACAGTGAAATCGGAATTTGCACCTTGAACAGGGTTTGCATTCGGGTTGCGCCGAATGCCCTGGACGCTTCCATAGTATGGTCGGGTATCTGGCGAATGCCTAGATTAGTCAGCCTGATTACCGGCGGCAACGCATAAATCATGGTAGCCAGAATTGCCGGTGGTCCGCCAATGCCAAAGAAAAACACGGCTGGCAAAAGATAGACAAATGCAGGCATGGTCTGCATGGTATCAAGCACCGGCTTCAACCATGCTTCGAACCGGTCACTTTGCGATGACAGGATCCCGAGAAGCACCCCGACAATAACCGAGAGAATTACCGCGAGACCCATCAGTGCCAGAGTCTGCATCGACTGCTCCCACATGCCAACACCCCCCCAGAACAAGCCACTGAACAGGGTCAGAAGCGCCAACGGCAAACCGCCAAAATGCAGGGACGGCAACACCATCAACATCAGAATCAAGAACCAGGGCGAGTCAATCAGAAAGTCTTCAACCAGATACATCACAGCTTCTATCTGGCCGGCAACCATTCGGGTAAACCACCGAAAATTGTCCTTCATCCAGTCTTCAGCCTGATTGACCCACTCCTCGAAAGTAAAAACACTGGAAACTGCCTCGGGAAAAACCGATTCATCTTCGGCCTGGACCACCAAAAGCAAGGACAGGATGAAGACAGAGATCGCCAGAAAAGTAGAAATGAGCTGTCTTGTCCTTCTGGACTGGAAATACGTCGTATCGGAAATTATGGACTGGATGGACATTGACGTTCGAGTTTTTGGTAACTGTCCTGCTACTCCACAGGTTCTACAGGGTTTTATGGCGGATTCATGAAACTGCTTCTCCGGTTTCAGGATCCCCAATTGTGTAGATCATGGTTGGAGCACTGCGTCCTCGCAAGTTGATTTCGTCAACACGAATAAATTCAAAACTACCTTTGGCATGACGCATTGTTTCCTCTGAAACCAGAATTCTCGTTCCCATCTGCTTGTTGAGTTGCTCCAGTCTCGCAGCGATGTTTACGTCATCCCCATGAACAGTATAGTGAACCCGCTCGGTTATCCCTACCAGGCCGCCAGTCACATTGCCGGTATTTATACCGATCCGGGCCTTCAGATTGAAACCGTGAAACTGGACTTGCTTTAGACGGGAGAGTATCTCAAGTCCTGAGCGAATGGCCTCTCTGGCATGATCGGGGTTTTTCTGCGGAATATTGAAACTTGCCAGTATTGCATCCCCCTGGAATTGATTGATTACTCCGCCGTGTCGATGAATAGGCTCGGCTGCAACCGCAAAATATTCATTCAGGGTCTCAAGCAGATGGGTCGGGGACATCGACTCACTGATTGTGGTAAATGATTCAAGGTCAATAAACAGGATGGAACACTCTCCACTTTCAGTCCGACTCAGGTCAGGTTGTTGGGAATCCTCCTTAATCTGTTCGGCTATCACATCGGGAACAAATTTCGATAGATCCTGGGCGGCCGCGGCATTCTTGAGCGAAACCTTAAGCAGGTTCTGGCTCCTCGAAATCCCCACCGCTAAAATTCCGGTGACCAGAAGAATCGAAATTACCTTGTCCAATTCAGCACCGATCAAGATCGAATTGCTGGTCAAATACTCAACATAATCCCGTGTTATGCCATCCATGCCTGATTCATGAACCGAGTACAGGAGCATTAGTATCCAGCCAACAGCAGCCACAATCCCGGCGATTACCACATACAGGGCTTCAAAACGAAGTGCTCTCAACGAAATAAAGATAAACAGATAGATCAGTGTCGGCGCCTTAAGATAGAAACTTGCGGGTTGCTCGTACTGAA
>VXPI01000352.1 GCA_009839585.1 Gammaproteobacteria bacterium | reverse complement strand
GCTCGTAACAGGGCACTTCGCGCCGTCAGCCAGATGCTGGAAAGTGCCACGTTGGGCCCACTCTCCTGTCCGTAAGGCCGAGGATCCACTCGCAATTTAACTCATGTCTCCAATGATAACCGAACCCGAATGCCTCATATGTGGTGAACCCGCACATCTCCTTGAATGTATAACGGTAAACGACTAATATACCGACATGCCCTTTTTCTGCTTTTGCTATGCCGTTACCTGCAAAGTTCGGTCTCTATGACCCTGCCAACGAGCACGACTCCTGTGGAGTCGGCTTTGTTGCCAATATTGACGGCCGGCGGACACATCAGATTCTGCAGCATGGTCTAACCATTCTCAAGAATCTTGCTCATCGGGGAGCAGTCGGAGCTGACCCAAAAGCCGGTGACGGGGCTGGAATACTTCTGCAAATACCCGACAGGTTTTTCAGGCGAAACCTGGATTTTGAGTTGCCCGAACAGGGACATTATGCGATCGGCATGGTGTTTCTGCCAAAGTCCGACAAAGATCAGGAAGCATGCACATCAATTGTCGAGGAATTCATTGTTCAGGAAGGGCAATCGGTACTCGGCTGGCGCAGGGTGCCAGTTTATGCCGACAATCTAGGCAAGAGTGTACTACCCACGGAGCCCGAAATCCATCAGGTCGTCGTGAAACGCTCGAGCGACCTTCAATCACAGGATGACTTCGAAAGAAAACTGTTCGTTATCCGCAAGCAGATCGAAAGAAAAGTTGCCGAATCCAGAATCCCCCGGAAATCGGACTTTTACATCCCCACACTCTCATCCCGGTTAATCTGCTACAAGGGCATGCTGATGGCTGATCAAGTGGATGAGTATTACCCGGATCTGCTTGAAGGAGATATGGAATCAGCGATGGCACTCGTCCATCAGCGCTTCTCTACCAATACCTTCCCGAGCTGGGACCTCGCACATCCATTCCGAATGATTGCCCACAACGGGGAAATCAATACATTGCGCGGCAACACGAACTGGATGGCGGCAAGACGCAGTTCCCTCTTTAGCGAAAAACTGGGCGAAGACATACAGAAAATCTGGCCCGTAATCCCGGAAGGACAGTCGGACTCTGCAGCCTTCGATAATGTGCTTGAATTACTCGTAGCTGGCGGCTACTCGATGGCGCATGCAATGATGCTGTTGATTCCGGAAGCCTGGTCAGGAAACACGCTGATGGGTAAGGACCGTAAGGCGTTTTATGAATACCATGCTGCGCTCATGGAGCCCTGGGATGGGCCGGCCGCCGTGGTTTTTTCCGATGGCAGGCAGATCGGGGCAACTCTGGACCGAAATGGTCTGAGACCCGCCCGTTACCTGATTACGAATGACGATATGGTGGTGATGGCCTCCGAGATGGGAGTTCTGAACATTCCTGAATCAGACATCAAGAAAAAATGGCGGCTGCAGCCCGGCAAGATGTTCCTGATCGACCTGGATCTCGGCCGAATCATCTCTGATGAAGAAATCAAGCACGAGCTGTCAAATCAATACAGTTATCAGGAATGGCTGGACCGTACCCAGATCGAGCTCCGCTCCTTGCGTATTTCGGTTGGCGCCATGTCACCCGATCCGCATACCCTGCTTGAGTTGCAGCAAGCCTACGGCTACACGCAGGAAGACTTGAATATCCTGCTCCAGCCAATGGTCACGAATTCCGAAGAAGCTCTCGGATCCATGGGTACCGATGTTCCACCGGCTGTCATGTCGAACCGGGCCAAACATCTCTCGCATTATTTCAAGCAGAATTTTGCCCAGGTTACAAATCCGCCAATCGATCCGATTCGTGAAGAGTTGGTGATGTCCCTGTTGACCTTGATTGGCCCTAGGCCCAATCTGTTTGGACTGGACGACGGTGGGCGGGAAATGCGTCTGACTGTACCCCAGCCTCTTCTCGCCAACAACGAGCTCGAGCAGGTACGCCAGATTGAGGATCATACCAATGGCGCATTCAGGACCAAGACCCTGACACTGTGCTTTCCGGTGAAATGGGGGACTGAAGCACTGGGTTCCGCACTCAAGGAATTGTGCAGGAAAGCCGAGCGGGCAGTACTGCAAAAGGGATTCAATATTCTGATTCTGTCGGATCGTGGTACTGATCGGGACAACATCGCCATCCCCGCCTTGCTTGCCACTTCCGCCGTGCATCACCACCTGATCCGCAAGGGCCTCAGAACCGAGACCGGACTTGTGGTTGAAACCGCCGCATGCATGGAGGTTCACCATTTTGCTACGCTTACCGGTTACGGCGCTGAAGCAGTCAACCCTTATCTGGCATTTGATACCATCAATCGCATGCTCCGCGAGTTGCCGGACCGACCCAGCTTTGAAGAGGCCCAACAGCGCTATATCAAGGCCGTCAACAAGGGACTCAAGAAAGTCATGTCCAAAATGGGCATCTCGACATTTCAATCCTACTGTGGAGCACAAATCTTCGATGCCGTCGGACTGTCCGAGGAATTTGTCGAGCAGTTTTTCACCGGCACTACTTCAAGAGTCGGCGGGGTCGGACTGGATGAAATTGCCGCTGATATCTATACCTGGCATGAGCAGGCCTACAGCAACATGCCGCTTTATCGAAACATGCTGGACCCAGGTGGAGACTATGCATTTCGAGTGCGCGGCGAGAAACATGTCTGGAACCCGCAGTCCATCACAAATCTGCAACATGCCGTTCGGGGAAACAGCCTGGATCGATATCGTGAATATTCGCGAATGATCAATGAACAGGACGTTGAGCTGTACGCGCTTCGCTCCCTGTTTGAATTTGACTGGGCAGATCAGCCATTGCCCATTGATGAGGTCGAGCCAGCCACAGAGATTGTCAGACGCTTTGCAACCGGTGCAATGTCATTCGGCTCGATATCCCAGGAAGCGCATTCGAATCTCGCGGTCGCGATGAATCGTATCGGCGGGAAGTCCAATACCGGCGAAGGTGGCGAAGAAGAATCACGATATCGACCCTTGGCAGACGGAAGCAGCAATCCCAAGCGTTCCGCGATCAAGCAGGTCGCATCGGGACGTTTTGGCGTAACGACCGATTATCTTGTGAATGCAGACGATATTCAGATCAAGATGGCACAGGGTGCAAAACCCGGCGAGGGTGGCCAGCTACCCGGACACAAGGTTAGCCAGCAAATCGCTTCGGTACGACATTCTACACCCGGTGTGGGACTTATCTCGCCACCCCCCCATCATGATATCTATTCGATTGAAGATCTGGCTCAACTTATCTTTGACCTGAAGAATGTAAACCCGGAAAGTCGAATTTCGGTCAAGCTGGTGTCCGAGGTGGGCGTTGGTACCGTGGCCGCGGGAGTCTCCAAGGCGC
>VXPI01000149.1 GCA_009839585.1 Gammaproteobacteria bacterium | reverse complement strand
CTGGTACCGCCGTGCCGGGTGGACCCGGAGCTACACGTGGGTCAAGAACACCCTGTATTTTGTGTATTCACCGTTTCTGGGACCAATGGTGCCTGTCACGAATGTGGAGCGAAGGCATCTGTCCGGATCATCATGATGTATCGGAACCATGGGCAACAGTTTTTGATGACTCGATTTGTCCAGAATTGACCATGTTTCGCCCTTTTGGCTGTCGGTCTATCATCAGTAGCAAAGGGGGAAGAAGCAGGAAATCACAAATCAGGGCAAGGGCAATCACAATCGCTGTCAATTGACCCATCTGTCCAGTAGGAAGAAAGTCGGAAAATCCCAAAATCAGGAATCCAGCCGTCAATATGGCAGTAGTTGAATACAAGGCTCTTCCAACTGTCCGAAACGCATAGCGAACCGAATCTTCGGGATCACGATGTAGATGGCGTCTGGCATGAAGATATTTACACAGGAAATGGACTGAATCATCCACCACAATCCCGATCGTCATTGCCAGTACTACCGAGAGAGCAAGTCCAACTTCGCCTACCATCATTCCCCACATTCCAAAGGCCATCAGGCCGGGTACAAAATTAGCAACCAAACTCATCAGACCGATTCGGAGTGAGCGAAATGCAAGGATAAGAATAACAGCGATACACAAAAAAGCGATTACCGTTCCGACCAGCATCGCCCGTATGTTCCGATCCCCTATATGGGCAAACATCAACGCGGGACCCGAGCTATGAACTTCCGAGAAACTCGGCGCATTACCTTCCAGCCAGGACTTTGCCCGCGCATCCAGTTCCAGCAGTTCATCTGTTGAGAGTGTTCGGGCAGTAACGGTCATGCGTGTTGACGATTTGGCCACGTCGATCCGATTATTCAGGTCAAGGCCAAAAGGCAGTGAAAGCTCATAGAGAAGCAGAAATTGCGAAGCCAGATTGCGGTTTTCAGGAATTCGATAAGATTCCGGTTTGTCATCATGCATACTTTTGTTAAGTTGCCGGAAAGTATCGCTAAGTACCAATACGTGGCGTGTTTCGGGCTGGACACGGAACCAGTCGGCAAATGTGGCAACATCCTGAAGGAATATGGGATCTGCGATCTCGCCCGGACCATTCGCAGAAATTGAATATTCGATCACAGTATTCCCGCTTAAGTTTTCATCCAGGAAATCCGTATCCTTTCGCAGTTGAACATCTTCTTCAAAAAAATTTGTCACCACGTCATTCAATTCGTTTTGAGGAACAGCGGCAGACAGACCGACAACAACCAGAATAGACCCCCATAATAGCGTTGTCCTATGACGAATTGTCATTTCCGATATAGCAGCAATGCTAAATCGACCTTGATCGGCGTGGTGCGCCTTGATTGGGAGCAGTGAAATCAGCGCGGGGAGGAAAGAGACCGAAAGCAGGAATGAAACGCTGGTGCCGATCGCAACCAGGGTGCCCAAATGCCGGTAAAGAGGCACTTCGGAAAAATTTATCATCAAGAAGCCGATGGCCGTCGTCAGGCTTGCCAGAAAGACCGGATACAGATTGACCTCGATCGAGCGTATCACTGCATCCGCACACGAATCCCCTGCCCCTATACGTTCCTGAACCGTAACCAGCACATGCAGGCAATTGGCTACCGCCAGGGTCAACACAATGATTGGGGTAGCCGAAGTAGCCGATGAAAATGGAATGCCAGTCCAGCCCGCCAGACCCATTGTAGCTACAACCGACAAAACCACGACTGCACCGATCGCCACTACTGATGCAAGCCCTCGGGTGAGAAACCAGATGATCAGAGCCATGACAACCAAGGATGCGGGTAAAACGGTGCCCATGGTGGCAATCGATGCCTCCGTGAATGTCTGGTTGATGATCACTGTACCAACCAACCGAAAGTCAATGCCTGGAAATTTTTCCCTGGCTTCAACAACCAGATTTCGTGCATGATCTGCAACAGAAGCGATACTTTCGGCATTATTGTCATCGGGCAGCTTGATCGTGACATTTACAGCGCTGACCCTGCCGTCACGTGCAATGAGGTTGCCTGCCAGCCGCGGATCTGCAAGGGCGATATCGAGAATTTCCTGGCGCTTCGCTTCATCACCAATTATCTCAGGGGTAACAAGATTACGAACAACCAGTCCATCTCTATCGGATGACATGGCCGGAAAATTTGAGATTGAGTCGACCCGTGATCCGAATGGAATCTGCCATGAATGCTCGGTCAGCCAAAGAGCAGCGGCAAGGGCTTGCTGCGACGTTGCATTGCGATCATCTGGCACTATCATGAAAAGCACATTGTCGCTCTTTTCGTAGGTGCTCTCGAGCAGGTTGTAAGCCTGAAGCTCGGGGTTGTCCTTTTCGAAAAAGGCCCGGTAATCCGTGACCAGATTTAGAGACATAATGCCACTTGCAGCAACGATTGAAGCAATTATTGCTGCCACAATGATAGAAATGCGGGCACTGATGACCCACTCACCATACCGCCGATGGTTGCTCGGCGAATCAACAATGGACTGTCTTGTCATAATGGTTCTTTCATGAGTCAGAGCTCGCTCAATCCAGCATCAATAGCAAGCCCTCTCATGGGATAGGAGCAAAGCGAAGTCAATGCCTTGAAATGCAGATAGCACACATCATACAGCAAGAATTTCCATCTCTGCCTTTCATAGCGAGCGGGCGTGAGGGTGAAAAAGCGGTGTATCGAGTCACCCTGCAGATATTTCCCTGATTGCGTGCAATCCCTTGACCAGCCAGCACAACTACCATTGAGAATTATCCTGAAGCCGGGTCGTACTGGAGACTGCCATGTCAATTTGCCTGGCAATGCTGGCATAACGAATTTATCGACTTAAACCAGGCTTGATCAAAAATCGAACTGTCAGCAGCATTGCAATTCACGAACTCGCAAATGCAATTCAAGCCTGTTGTATACATTATCGAAAAAAATGCAGTGTTCAGCCCACTTGTGCATAGACCGATATCCAGCCCTTATGGTCCAAATCAATCAATGTTGCGACTGAATGGTTTTCCAGGCCGTTCTAATTTCATGGGTTTTCTGGTTGGCAATCCGCACCATCTCTTCCGGCAATCCTTTCGAGACCAATTTATCGGGATGATGCTGGCTCATTAACCTTCGATAGGTTCTTTGTATTTCATGCAATGGGGTATCTCTGGTTACACCCAGTACCGAATATGGGTCAGACTCGGACTTGCCGGAAGCGCTTGCATGATCTCCTGCATAACCGCCCCGCATGCCTGATATCATGTCAACCAGACGACGAAGTTCACTTGCAGAAAAACCGAGTTTTGAAGCAATCTCCTGTAAAACCGACTTTTCCATGTCATGAAGTCGTCCATCAGCGAGTGC
>VXPI01000400.1 GCA_009839585.1 Gammaproteobacteria bacterium | reverse complement strand
TCGACAGGCTCATGTCGGAAAATACGGAAATGAATCAATGATACGTTGTACTAGGCATCGACGGGATCTATGACCCATCTGCTCTGCGACTTGCCAGCTAATTTACCAGTTTGGAAGGAGCTATTCTTTCTCCCCGGTAGTACCCTTCCCGAGTAACATGATGACGCCTGTGTAGTTCACCTGTCATATTATCAAGGGATAGCGTAGATGATTTGACCCCGTCATGGGATCTTCGCATCCCTCTTTTCGAGGGGGTTTTTCGATTTTGTTGAACAGCCATATATCAGTTTCTGAAAGCGAAATGAGTCGTTACGCGCGTGCCCATCACGGATATACCGACAATGCATGATGGGTTCACTCAATCTGCGGGAGAACTCAGTTGTTGTTGAATACAGGCTTAATAAAATACCTGTCGTACTGCCGGATTTTCGGTCCTGAATAGTGCGTGGTAGTATAAACTGTTTTGAAAATCTGGTCAAAACCCGGATATCGTCGTTTCACAACATATATCTCCATGTTTTTCCTGTTTTTTTCTTGAATCAGTCAGCATATTTATTTTTCCTATGAGTGTTTCTGCACAGAATATAGACATCTCAGTCATACCAACCTATCTTGAGGGCCAGTCCTCTCCGGATGACAACCACTATGTGTTTGCTTATACGGTAAGCATCGTGAATCGCGGCGATCAACCGGCAAAATTGCTGACACGGCACTGGATTATCACGGATGCCAATGGCAAGGTTGAGGAAGTCAAGGGGCCTGGTGTAGTTGGGGAATTTCCGCATTTACGGCCTGGAGAGGGGTTCGAATATACCTCGGGCACGATTATCCAGACCCCGCTGGGATCCATGACCGGCAGTTATCAGATGTGCGATGACGAGGGAAACAAGTTCGATGCTGCAATTCCGGCGTTCACCCTCTCAGCCGGGGTAGTTCTGCATTAGGCTGACAGCAAATTACTGTATTGCCGATCATGTGGAATGCTAGACAACTGTTTGCCGGGCGTCTTTTGCATATGCCTTGTTGCCCATGACCCAGGTTTCCCGAATCGCACGATCATCACCCAACATCTGCAGCACGAACAATCTCTCCATCACCGAAGAGGTGCTCTGGAGCCTCAGCCGAACCAGGTCGGTTGGCGCATAGTCAAGAACGATAAAGTCTGCTTCCTTGCCTGTTTCAAAATTGCCGATATAACGATCAAGGTCCAGCGCTCTCGCGCCACCCAGAGTACTCATGTATACCGAACGCAATGGCGACAAGTTGTACTGCTGAAGCTGCTGAACCTTGTAAGCCTGATTGATTGTGCGCAGCATCGAGAAGGAATCCCCCCCTGCAACATCCGTACCCATTCCTACCCTGACGCCATGCAAATCTGCTTTTTCGAGATCGAACATTCCACTGCCGATAAACAGGTTGGAAGCCGGGCAATATGCAACACTGGAATCCGTTTCCCTGAGTCTTTGCCATTCACGGTCACAAAGGTGGATACCGTGGGCAAAAACAGACCTTCGACCTAATAATGAATAACGATCATAGACATCCAGATAGTCCTGGCAATTTGGAAAAAATTCACTGACCAGGTCACATTCTTCAGGATTCTCGGCAAGGTGGGTCTGGAAATGGACGCCTGGAAACTCACTGAGTAACCGGCCGGCTGATGCCAACTGCTCTGCAGTAGATGTAATCGCGAATCGAGGCGTGACAGCATAACCGAGACGTCCCTTGCCGTGCCATTTTTTAATCAGGTCTCGACTTCGCTCATATCCCGACAGCACGGTATCGGTCAACCCCTCCGGAGCATTCCGGTCCATCATGACCTTGCCACACACCATGCGCGTATTCAGGCGATTGGCCTCCTCAAAAAATGCATCGACCGATTGTGGGTGTACTGTTGCAAAGACCATGGCGCTGGTAGTCCCGTTTCGAAGCAGCTCCCGGATGAAGAATTCAGCCATGGACCTGCATTTTTCGGGATCGGCAAATGCCATCTCTGCCGGGAAGGTGTATTGTTCAAGCCATTCGATCAGTCTTGTACCGTAGCTGGCAATAACCTCTGTCTGGGGGTAGTGGATATGTGTGTCAATGAAGCCGGGCAGGATGAGCGCGTGCTCGTGCTTGATGACTGGTACATCCTGGGGAAGTTGTCCGGACAGATGATCTTCAGCACCGCAATTTACGATGTACCCGTCTTCAATGAGCAATAGCCCCTTTTCAAAGTACTCCCATGCGTCACTGTTATCCAGTGAAGGATCTTCCAGGCAGTGCAGAATTTCTCCCTGGTGCGCAGTCAATGCCATGATGACATCCGTTCAGTTGCAAGTAGTTGAGGATGGGCATACAAACTGATCCGGGACTCGTAATAAATAGCTGGGTATTTCATTCGGTACGCTCGCCTGTAGCCGAATTCTCCGGCATGGTCGAGCACGCTTAGTCGGCATACTGCCCATATCCCAACCCGCGAACATGCGGCTCCCTGTGCAGCAGCAGGCGTAACCGGGCAAGTTCAGCAACATCCCATCCCATCGCCTCGGATACGGCTTCATCCCAGAGGCGGCGCACTTCACATTCACCGTCCCGGAATTGCGGTACCTCCCTGGCCCTGGTGCGCTCCCAGCAGTCGGCCAGAATACGCTGTATGCGATCATTCCGGATGTCCGGAATGCGGAGGCTGGACGCTTCGGCCGCACTGTATATCGGGAACGTGATCGTCCGACCCGGATTTCTCATCAACTGCAGACGTCCGGCTGTCGAGTTGATGAACACTGCCGCTGCCTTTGCCTCATTTAGGGACAGCCCTGTGACCGGCATCCAACTATTCCCTACATATTGCTCATGACTAGCCGTTGCCGTAACCCGTGCCGTGCTGTTATTCTGACCGGCCGTTATCAGCAGGTGTCCCGCCTTCTGCAGGATCCGGTCTGCTTCGGGATATAACCCGGCGTTTCTCTCTCGTTCCCCTTCATCCCGCTTTTTGGGAATCCAGTGCTCATCCGGCCGGCTTTCAATAGCTGTCTGTCCAGCTGTTCCACTCTTGGACTTGAGGATGGGAAAGGCTCCAGGAGTGCCGAGTTCTGCGCGCTCGAAGCTGCCGCGCAGAACTCGGCCTGTCGCATGAATCGACAGGCCAAGTTCATCTTGCATTGATTTCAGGTCCGGGTGGTTCGCGAAGTCGGTCGCAGCCTGGGCCAGGATCGGTGAACGCCAGATTGCAGATGTCCAGTCCCCCTGTTCTATACGAAAGGCGGGCCACCAGGAGACCTCGCCCCAGCCATTCATTATCAGCCCTTCCCTGCATTCCAGCAGACATCGATGAAAGTCTGCAACCTCTTTGTCGTCCACCGGCATCCTGTCGAGATTGA
>VXPI01000264.1 GCA_009839585.1 Gammaproteobacteria bacterium | reverse complement strand
CAGCCACACATGCCGACTAGGGATTTTGGGATCATGGAATGTTAACCCCCAAACCCGATGAGATTTATAGTACCAAAACATCAAGATTTGTATTCCCCAGTTGAATTCCGATGGTATTCCCAGATTTTTTCCCTGAATCCTAATCTACCAGATCATATCTTCAAGCCTGTACACTCTTGCATCTAATCTTTTTATTTCTGTAATGCCATCTATTGGCAAAACTCGTTATGGATAGTCATCCCAAACAAAACAAGGCCGCCGAAGCGACCTTGTTTCGTCAGGCTGTAAAGCGCTTAGTTGATCGAAATCTTGCGCCCTTCTTCCTGCTCGCGACGCGGAATTGTGAGCGTCAATACACCGTCCTTGTAATCGGCGCTGATTGCGGATTCATCAATCATTTTGCCGAGACGCAGACGACGCAAATATTTCCCGGAATGGCGCTCCAGACGAATCACGGTCTCGCCATTCTTTTCCACATTCTCGGTTTTGCTCTCCGCTTCAATGGTCAGCATTCCCTCTTTAATACTAACGGACAGGTCGTCACGATTAATACCCGGCAAATTCGCCCTGACGACGTAGTTTTGCTCAGTCTCGATAATATCGAGCGGAGGCACGACATGCGACTGTGGAGCCTCAAACCTGGAAATCAGGCCATCAAAAAGATTATCGAAATCACCACTCAGGTTCCAACCCTTCAAGGGTAGTTGTGTTAAAGCATTCATTGTGTTTTTCCTCATTGATAAAATGAACATGCCTTAAGTTATGGCGATAGTATTTATATTTTCAATACTTTTCCTTGATATTTTTAATATAAAGAATTTAGAGAGGTGCGGACAGCTTGCAGGGTCGCACCGGTCTTGGGGTCAATAGTAACCACTGCAAGACCCAGATTGGAAATTTCCCAGTCCGCTTCGACATCAAGTTCTATAAGAGTACTGGACTGCCCGATATTGACCATGTGTGGCTGACTCCAGTAACGAACCAGAAATTCGTGGTGTAGCGTCGCACCCCGATTCTCTCCGCCTCTGATCTCTCTAATAATGCCATTTTCGTAGATTGCAACATGTCCTTCTGCGGTACTTCCCGAAGCATTATCGAAAGTGATTTCAGCATGGAGACGGTGCGGTTCATTTCGCTCGACTTGAAGATGGATACTCACATTTGCAGGGGTTGCATTGTGCTTGCGGATCCGGTCATAAATCTGGGCACCATTTCGGGTTTCCTGCCCACTCACCACCAACTCGGGGGTATAGATTGAGGACTGCCGGTTAACATGCGCTATCCAGCGCTGGCGATCTGTATACTGCTTTTTCGAGAACGGATCAGGCCAGCCAAGACGATTCCAGTAATCGACATGAAAGGCCAGCGGTACGGCATGAAAGTCTGGCCCAATGTGGGTTCCAAGTTCGGCCAGAAAACGATCTGCCGGCGGACAACTACTACAGCCTTCAGATGTATACAGCTCTACTACCGGAGTTATTGTGCCTGTACTGGACACGACCAGATCCTGATCGGCGCCTCCAGCCACTGGCATCCAGCATATTGCCAGCAACAGGAATTTGGCTATTCGTTTCAAGATCATGGCTCCTGCGAATCAAACAGGTCCTTGTATTGCCCATATCCAGCCTCGTCCAGCTGATCGACCGGAACAAACCGCAATGCTGCAGAATTGATGCAGTACCGGAGACCCGTTGGTGCCGGGCCGTCAGAAAAAACATGCCCAAGATGGGAATCGCCATGCAGGCTCCTCACCTCGGTCCTTGGCAAAAACAGCTTGAAATCCCGTTTCTCAACAATTGATACAGGATCAATAGGCTGATAAAAACTCGGCCACCCGGTGCGTGAATCGAATTTGTGTATTGATGCAAATAGTGGTTCTCCACTGACTATATCGACGTAAATGCCGGCCCTCTTCTCATCATGGTACTCATTGTCAAATGGCCGTTCCGTTGCGTCCTGCTGGGTGACCTGATACTGAATCGGGTTCAGCTTTTTTCGTAATTCCCGGTCGCTAGGCTTTTGATAGGATGTCATGATGGCTGTAACTCGTTTCTGGCAGAAACCCAATCAGGGATACCGGATCATGCAGGCACCCGATTGTTCAATAACCGTGATTCAAGCAACTTTGGCAACTCCTCAATACTTTGCAGGATTATATCCGCATCGGATTCCAACTGGCTTTTATCGTGGGCGCCTGACAACACGCCAACCGCCATGCCCACTTTGGCATTTCTTGCCATGTGCAAATCCTTGGGGCTATCGCCCACTACCATGACCTCGTCTTGTTGTAGATTACAGCTTCGACAGAAGGCCCGAATCATTCCCGGATCCGGCTTGACTCCATGGCCGCTGTCTGCCCCACATACGAATTCAAAAGCATGGTGCAGGTCAAATGCCCTCAGCATGGTTCTTGCACTTGATTCATCATCCATCGTTGCAACACCCAGGACAACTCCAAACGATTGAATCTCATGCATCAGGTAACCCAGATTATCCATGATCGGGATATGCTGAACGGATGAAAGAAAAAATCGACTTCGGATATATTCTTGTTTTTCCCGTGTCAGATCAAACCCAATCTCACTTTCCCAAGTGCGGACGACGTCATCATTGCTCCCCGATGCCAGGACCGAGTCGGTTGTCCATTGCCGCGTGTCCGGGTCATATCCTCCAACAACCATCAGGCGGTCAGCAAGTTCTGGCCTCTGTGCAAGGTCAGCAATGTATTTGGCAGCTTGCCGATATGGCGGTATCCAGGTCTTCTCCAGATCGAGCAGTGTGCCGTCCTTGTCAAACAGAATGCCTCGAATCATGATTTCAAATCCGTACTGAAGGACACCAGCAATACCCATCGGGGTCCAGAATGAAGCACTCCCGTAAACCATGTGGCTTGTCAGCCGTTTCCATCAGTATCTCGTATCCTGCCTCTCTGGCTTTTCGCTCAGCCTTGTCTGGCTGCACATTAAACAACCGCAACTCAATACCACCACCTCTGACACCAGACTCGGGAACCAGGGATGGGAGAGGATTTTTCGAATAGGCATGGTCTGCATGTAGCTGAAAGAGAATCCCGTCATGGGACAGCAGTGAGTAGTCCTGATTACACGACAATCTGGAAAAACCGAAAACCTGTTCCAGGAAACCCGCTGTCCTCGCAACATCGGAAACCAGCAGATTCACGCCAAAGCCTTCCAGAGCATGCCCGACCTGAACAGCGTCTTTTGGATCAAAGTCCGTCATTTCAAACTCCAAAAATGCATTTGACCCCAACTGTTGGGAACATGTGACCATAAATGTTGGCCCATCATTCTCTTGCTGCTTGATTGCCACATATGCGTGCAAGATTACTCATCAACTGC
Source organism: Gammaproteobacteria bacterium (assembly GCA_009839585.1). Classification (GTDB taxonomy): domain Bacteria; phylum Pseudomonadota; class Gammaproteobacteria; order Arenicellales; family Poriferihabitantaceae; genus Poriferihabitans. Next base: position 5 of record VXPI01000264.1, on the reverse strand, counting down.
TGTTC
>VXPI01000276.1 GCA_009839585.1 Gammaproteobacteria bacterium | reverse complement strand
GGCACTCATGGCGGCTGAAACCGGATACGGTTTCAGGGAGGCCATGGCGGACCGTTCCTACTGGGGACGCCTTGCCGAAAGTGCCGTCGGTGCCCATCTGTTCAATACAAAAGGGCTGCACTGCCGTCTCCACTATTGGCGTGAAAAAGAACACGAAGTCGATTTCGTCCTTTCAAGGGGACCGAAAGTAATCGCATTCGAAGTAAAAAGCGGTATGCGCAAACCACGGGTACGCGGCCTTGATCACTTTGCTGAACAATTCCATGCTCGTACCGTTATTGTGAGCGACGAAGGAGGAACCCCCTTGTCAGAATTTCTGTCGACACCGGCTGACGAATGGCTGGATTAATGATGGCAACCTATGTCCATAGAACAGTTCAAAAAGTCGAGACCGGTCGTTCATGGGATCAGTTGACATCCAAACCTCTCCCCATAGAGGGTTTCAGGTCCGAGTACGCCTACGTGCTGCTTGGACCCCCTGGAGCCGGAAAAACCACGGCATTCCGTCAAGAAGCCCGTAGTCAGCAGGGGTTGTACGTTACTGCACGCGACTTCACTACCTTCAAAGACAAGCCGGAGTGGCACGATACAACCTTGTTCATCGATGGGCTTGACGAAACCAGGGTGGGACAGGCCGACGGACGAACCCCGTTTGACGGGATTCTGGCAAGACTCTACGAACTGGGATGTCCCCGTTTCCGCTTGTCATGTCGCGAATCCGACTGGTTCGGTGCAACCGATAACGAACGACTGAAACTCGTATCGCCCAGTCGGGACATCACGGTATTGCATATCGATCCCCTGTCCGACGAGGATGTCCAAACAATCCTGCACGATAATCTAGGCATCCTGAAACCTAAAAAGTTCATCAGTGAAGCACTGGCAAGGGGAATTCATGGATTGTTGACCAACCCCCAAAACCTCAAGATGTTTGCACTTGCCGTGAGCGAAAACGCTGGTTGGCCAGAAACCAGATTGGAGGCATTCACGATGGCTTGCAAGACTCTTGTCGCGGAATACAATGCAGAACATGAAGTGGCGAACGCGAATTCGTTCGGTATTCTCGAACTGTTGGAGACCAGCGGCATGTTTTGCGCAGTGCAGCTGTTGACCGGCAACACCGGATTCCACCTTCCGGGCACCGAAAAAGGAAATGGCTTTATCCCACTTGAAGAGCTTCCGGGGCAAGACAGAAACATATACCGTCGCTGTCTGCAATCCAAACTGTTTGAATTACCGGTTCCTGGTCACGTCGTTCCCATTCATCGCGAGGTCTCCGAGTTTCTGGCCGGAAGATATCTGGCCAGGCTTATCGATGACGGTCTTCCGGTGGGGCGCCTTCTTTCGCTTGTTACAGGGCATGACGGCATGGTGATGACGGAATTCCGTGGACTGGTTGCATGGCTCGCAACCCAGGTCCAGTCGGCCCAGTCAGAAATCATTTCACGAGATCCTGTCGGGACGGTTCTATACGGAGACGTCAGCTATTTTTCTCTCGATAAAAAGCGTCTGCTTCTTGATCGTCTAATGATGGAAATCGAGGCAAATGGCAGCTCAATAATCATCTCTCTCGACAGTCTGGGTTCGAGGCTTGGCGATCTGATCACACCAGACATGACGGACAATGTCCGGGAAATACTGGACAATCCATCTCGGGACGAATCACGGCAGATTTTTGCCATGATCATACTCAAGGCGCTCTCTCACTCGGCCCTTCTTCCGGATATGGACGGAATGCTGATAAGGATAGCACGTGACGGCACGTTTCGATCAAAGATTAGAAAATATGCTGTTGATGCGCTGATGCGATATCGGGAGTCAGGTAGCGGGGCTTCAAAAAATCTCGAAGCACTGGCTGATGATATTCTTGCTGGCACAGTACAGGACCGTAGCGATGCATTACTGGTCCATCTTTTGTGCACATTGTATCCCGACGTGATTTCTGAAATGGAAATCATCAAATATCTGAAGGTTCCAACAAGGCGGGGATATGATATTAGCTATGAATATTTCTGGTTCCATTTTCTCCCCAAAAAATCCACCCCGGAACAACTGACCGAAATACTTGATCAACTCGTCCAATACCATGATGAGTTCCCTGAATTCGACCGGATCGAGAACCCTCAAATCCGCCTCTATCGCAATCTTGCATCGGTCTTGCTGGCTCGACTCCTTGAGTTGTCAGGAGAGGAAATTGATCTAGACCGTTTGTTTTTATGGTTGAGCCTTTCAACTCCTGATGAGAATTTCGATAATTGTGGCTGGCCAGACATCCAGGGCTGGCTTAAGGATCACCCTACGGTATGGAAATCGCTGATGTCGATAAGAATCAGGCATTGCGCAAATCTGTCGGATAATTCCGAATCTTCCGGGTTCCAGATTTGCATGTACAAGGAAGAACAAAGTAGGCTCGTCAATTCTGCGCAACCCATCGATTTCGGACTTTGGTGCATTGATCAGGCGGTTACTGCTGAAGACCGAAGGATTGTTAGCTGGTTTATCCGCGAAAATCTTCAAGCAACACTGAACCCGGAAAACAGCGTTGTCGGGGGGAAAGAGAAATCACATCCACGTACCGAACACCCCGACTGGCACAACCATGTGAAACCATACCAAGCGAAGTTTCGTGAAAACCGGGCACCGTCCGTTCTTCTGTACCCGCTTGCCAAAGTCTACTTGGGCGGGTACTCGAATGTCCGGGGGGATACTCCCAGAGCGCGACTGAGCATGCTGCTGCGTGAAGATGTTTCTCTGGTCGAGGATATCCTGACAGGATTTCGTATGGCCACCGAACGGAATGACCTTCCGTCATACAAGGAAATTCTGCGGCTGGGAGTTCGAGGTCGCATGCACGATTTCGCGTATCCAATCATGGCCGGGCTCGAAGATATCTCTGATTCCGAACAATTGGGCAGGATATTTGCAGAAGAACGAATTGTTCGATTGGCCTTGGCCATTTACTACACTGTGCCTATGTGGCCCACAATGCGCGACCCGGTCGGCCGTCCATTTTGGTTCAAATGTCTACTGACCACTCGTCCCGGGGCTATCGCCAACGTACTGGTAACATTTGCCCTCACCAGATTGAGAAACCGCAAGGAGGTTTCTGCCCTGTCTGATTTGGCAAATTCGGAAGGACATGAGGAGGTGGCACGCTTAGCCACAATGCCTCTGCTGGAAAAATTTCCTATTCGCTGTACTTCCGGCCAGCTGTGGAATCTGAATCACCTGCTCTTGTTAGCCAGCAAATATTACCCGCAGGAAGCCCTTCTGAACTTGATCGAGAACAAGCTCGCCCACAGCAACATGAACATCGCTCAGCGCATCCACTGGTTAACTGCCGGGTTGTATCTTTCTCCGGATACATA
>VXPI01000169.1 GCA_009839585.1 Gammaproteobacteria bacterium | reverse complement strand
CTGGAACCCAGAAAGGCCTTGCCCATGAAACACTCCGGTTATCGATTCAATGCCGCTGCCATAGGTAAAAAACTTCCTCCTGTCAAGCAGAAAATGATGTCCGCTAATGAAGTGAATCAAGGGGGCGAGTAGTTACGTTTTTTGGAATGCCCTGTCAATCAATGCCCAATCGAAAAGACCAACTTTAGGGAATTATGTAGGAAAGTACTGAAACCGGAGGCCATCACGACCACCGATTTTTCCGTTGCCGGACCTGGACGGGCTTGCACAGAGCGTCTACGGCCCGGTCGAATGCGGCATCCACTCGCAGATCGGCGCGTAGCTGGTCTCGGCTCGGCTGGTAGTCCGTGTCCTCGATCTCGACCACGGGCCGATTGTCAACGGGGATGAAGTTCGGGTCTTTCTTGCTCGGTTTCTTGAGCATGTCGGTCTCCGAAATATTGCTTGAGAAAGGAATAAACTTCTCGTTTCTGTTCTTCTGATGCCGCTTGAACGATAGCAACCACATTCAACCATCCTTCGTCATCGTCCCAATAGTTCTTCTTCATAACCTGGTGACGACCGCAAAGAGGTTGCCATTTGGTCGAATCAGTGGGATCGACATCAGGGTGCAGAGAATGCGGTGTTTTGTGGTCCGGCGTCAGTTTGACTGTCCCGCCGCCAATGGGATCAATATCGCCATTTTTGAGAGAGCACCTTACCCCGCTTTCCGTCCATGCGCAGCGATTATCGTAATTGGAAAGAACCTGCTTCCAAGTTTTGGCAGTCGGTCGTTTTCTAGGTGTGGATGTTTGCCTCCTCTCTGCATTCGGCATCATGTATTCACTTTGCTTTAAATGCCCGCGGTTGCGCCATGAGAGAATTGTATATCCTTTATCTGTGCGAAGTTCCGATAATCGCTGATGCCAGTTTTCGGGAACTCGCCTCGTGATCGGATCCGCTGCAACTTCTATAATCTGTTCTCGGGTAGCAATCTTCCCAAGATTGTCCAGGAAAAACGCTTCTATCCGCGCACTGATAGACTTCCCTGAATACGGGCCGCGAACTACCGCATTTCTGTCTTCCTTATCGTCCATATATACGTTTGATTGCTGATATTCTTTGCTGAGTGATGTATAGATATTCTTCGGAATCATCGCACAACACAGCATTCCGGTTCAGCTGTAAGCATACTTCGCCTGTAGTTCCGCTTCCGCACATGGGGTCCAAAACGGTATCATTTTCTTGTGTAGACATCAAAACCAATGGTTCAATGACAGATTTCGGTTTCTGTGCAGGATGCCCCGTTTGTTCATCCTTGCCAACAAATCCTATATTCAAAGGCGATTCAAACACGGTCGGCGGGCCAGGAATGAATCTCATTTTTCCGGTTCTTAACCGCTCTAATTGAGCATCGTTCATAAAATGCTCGGGATACAATTTCGCCCCTTCCGCCGATATATGGAGGCAAGTGTTTTGTGCGGAACGCCAGCCGCGAATCATGGACGGGCAATTCTTGTAATACCATGTCAACCACGCTCTCAATTTAAATCCTTGCGGAATCCTTGCTACTTGTGGGGCCACTATTTCAGGGAACCCCCATACGAACACATGGGGCGCGATCCGGCAGGACGCTTCGATGATTCCAGCAAGCCAATCATCATAATCGGGGCGGGAACCACCAATGCCCTTGTTATACCACGGATCAAGAATCACTGCCCCAACCTCATCCGAGTGAGCAAGAGTTACCGAAACATCCGCGCAGGAGAGAATACGAATATCGGATTGGATGGTCTCTTGCGAATCGTACGATATGGCTTCCATCACCGTACTCCGTTGGGAAGTCCGTTGGGCGCGATCAGGTCTTCGTACTTGAGCCGCTTGTGATTCATTCCGGACACCAGCGAACCCATGATGTCGATGGTGTCCATTTCCCTCATGTTGTGCCGTCCGGCAAACTCCTGCACGTAGCGGTCAAGGTGTTTCGGGGAGAGTTTGTGGAAGGTTCCCTTGTGCGCCCATTTCAGCATCGCCCATAGGCATTCTATGCCGTTGGTGTAAACATCGCCCTTGACGTACTCGGACAGTCTGTGCCTGACCGCCTTATGGTCGAAAGGGAGCGAATCGTACACGGCTACATCATCCGTGTAGACCTTTGCACCCTTCTTCACATTCTCCTTGATGAACGGGTGAAGGGTCTTCTTGTCAGTGGCGTTGACCACCTGCGCCTTGACCTTGTTCGTTTCCCTGTCCTTGATTCCTGCAACCGCAACCTTGCCAACGGCTCCCCGGCCCGTGTCGGCCAGGTCTTTCCGTTTCTGGTTGGACATGTTCTTGCGGATACCGCCGAAGTAGGTTTCGTCCACCTCGACCGGGCCACTGAACACGCCGCCCTTTTCATCCAGTGCGACCCTCAACCGATGGGCAAGGAACCATGCCGAGCGTTGGTTGATGTCAAGGTCGCGGTGAAGTTTCATGCTGGACACGCCTTTCAGGCTGGTAGTCATGAGGTAGGTGGCGATCATCCACGCCTGAAATCCGAGTTTCGATCCCTCCATGACCGTGCCCGTCTTTGCACTGAACCGCTTGGCGCATTCCTTCTCACGGCACCGATAGGGCATGGTCTTGTGCTTCGCTCCCGTCTGCACATTCATGGAGCCGCAATGCGGACAGGCGACCCCGGCGGTCCATCGCTTGTTGACGAACCACTTTTCGGCGGCTTCGTCATTCGGGAACAGCTTGAACTCTTCTCGAAGGGAAATGCCTTCTCGGTAGTGCTTGCCTGGTGCTGATTTCGTCATCGGTTCAACTCTTGACCTGATATCCTGAATTATAGCAGAGTGCCGAAAATATGGCAGGCAGTTTGTTGTTGCGATTTTGCTGTTGGATTCCCATATAATCGCAGTACAGATACTAAGTTGAGTTAGCCACGGTCAAGACAATCATCCTGACCCTTCGGCACTTTCCTGCATAATCCCTCAACTTTAAATCGAAGATCGGATTCTGCAAAGTCTTCTGACAGCCCAGACATCAAATCCAGCGATTGGGGATTATCTCCCAGAATAGCCAGGTCCAAATCGGAAAATTTTTTTGCTTTTCAAGATGCACGCGAACCAAAACCCAAAACTGTATTTTCAGGCACATGCCGACTTAGGATATCCCGTACAATTTTCCAGTGTTCCGGATCAAGATCAACTTGTGGTGAACTCATGCTCATAACAAGCGTTCCTGTAATTGTTTGTGAAGGTAGGTTGCTTCTTCCAGAAAACGCGGAATTCCTTCAACCACTTCCAGTGCAGCATCCTCATTGTAAGCACGACTGGTTCTGGACCGCATTTCCCTGTATCTGCGCCAATCCACCCACTCTCCAAGTAGCAGGCCTTGCTCGTTAC
>VXPI01000353.1 GCA_009839585.1 Gammaproteobacteria bacterium | reverse complement strand
ACAGTATGCCCCTCGTCAACAAGGATGCAGTGTCTTTCTAGATGAAAATTTTGAGCCTTGCACTGATCAATGGTCTCTCCTGTCCTCTGTAAGAAAGATGGCACCGCGAGAAGTCGAAGTACTTGTACTTGAGGCAATTGATAGTGGAAGAGTGACCGGATTGCACATCCCAATTGATGACGAAGATGCAAACAAGCCATGGAAAATCAGGCCTTCCAGAAAACCTCGCCCCCTTGAAATTACAGTACCTATATTTGGGGCTATAACGATTGTGACAGGTAATCAGATATACATTGAAAAGGGGGAATTGCCACCACAGATTATCAATTGCCTGATACGCACAGCTGCATTCCAGAACCCGGAATTTTATAAGGCACAGGCCATGCGGCTGCCAATTTTCGACAAACCCCGCATCATTGCCTGTGCTCAAAACTTTCCGAATCATATTGGATTGCCAAGAGGTTGTCTGGATGATGTTCTTGAGTTGTTGGCTGAACTCGGTCTGACGCACAAGATTCTTGACGAAAGGAGCACGGGAGAAATAATACGTACAAAGTTCCTTGGTACGCTGAGCAAGGATCAGAAGATGGCAGTTAATGACCTATTGGCTCACGATATTGGAGTTCTTTCTGCGGCTACAGGATTTGGTAAAACCGTTTTGGCGGCTTATATTATTGCGAAACGCAAACGCAACACCTTGATTCTGGTTCACAGAAAACAGATTCTTGAGCAATGGATTGTTCGACTTCAGACTTTTTTAGATATTGATCATCTTAATATTGGCCAAATAGGCGGTGGTAAAAGAAAACCAACGAATCAAATTGATATTGCTCTGATACAGAGCCTGGTTCGAAAGGGGAAAGTGGATGACTGTGTCGCAAATTATGGACAACTTGTCGTAGATGAATGCCACCATCTTTCTGCGGTGAGCTTTGAATCTGTTGCAAGACAATGCAACGCAAAATACGTCCTCGGATTAACAGCAACACCGGTACGGAAAGACGGCCAGCAACCCATCATATTTATGCAGTGTGGTCCGATTAGACATCATGTTGATGCAAAGAAACAGGCGAAAAAGCGTCCATTTAGCCACTTTTTTGTACCACGCTACACAGAATTTAAATTGCCATTCAGCTTGACGGAACAATATGAGCATCCACCGATTCAGACAGTATACGCCGAACTAGCGAGAAACAGCGCACGTAATGAAATGATCTTTCATGATGTTATATCATCCTTGAAGGAGGGAAGATCACCAATCATATTGACTGAGCGGAAGGAGCATGTCTCCTTTTTTGCGGATCGATTTTCTGGCTTTTCAAAACACATTATTCCTTTACAGGGAGGCATGGGCAAAAAAGATCATAAACAAGTGCTGGAGGAACTTAAAAGCATAGACGAACATGAGGAACGAGTTTTGATAGCAACAGGGCGTTACATTGGTGAAGGGTTTGATGATGCCAGGCTAGACACTCTGTTTCTCGCGATGCCCATATCCTGGAAAGGTACACTTGCCCAATATGCCGGAAGACTGCACAGAATTCATCATAACAAGACCAAGGTACTTGTATATGATTACATTGATTATCAGGTCCCGGTCCTACAGCGAATGAGTGAAAAACGCATGTCTGGCTACAGAGCCCTGGGATACGAGATTCACTCAGCCTCTACTGCTGGAGGTAACTATTTACTGCCCGAATCATAGCGTTTCCAATGAATCTCAATCAAGGAATCAGTACTCAACCAGTATGATACTGTAGCCTCGTAGCCAGGTTTTTCCATTGCATTTTGTTGAAAGCAGCGTTTCCCTGCATTAGCAATTTTGTGTGTCCGATTGTAATCCGTGAAGCAATCGAGGCCAGATAACCAGCAAGCCCCCATCCTCAATTCAATGAAACAAGCTTGTAGAGATATATTGCTAGGATGGCAAATCGAATATTTCGGTAGTAACACCAATGAGTAACAGATACTTCATTCCATCAAATCTATCTCGGAGAATAAACATTGGCTGTAATCCGTATAATTTCTCCTACGATATATGCAAATGGTAACTACTCGCCCCCTGCCTGAACACTCGGCAGGGGGCGAGTAGTTACCGCTGAGTTTTGCCAGTCATGCATCACCTTCGACAAAACTAACCGATTTCTTCGCCCTCAAAGGCAGTCAGTCTTTGCTGGTCCTTGAAATTCTTCATGGCATGAATCACCTTTCGGGTACGCAGAACCTTCCCATTCAGTTGTAGGTCAATCAACTTTCTGGTTAACCGCATCGCTTCCTGAAGTTGCTCACGCGACTTGAACTTCTCGTTATTCAATGCCTTGAGTGTTTTCCCGCTAATTGCCCCGGCATCCGGTGTCGGCACATGCACTGGGCCCTTTTCAGGGACATAGTCATAATAGGCATCTTCATCTATCACCTCACCTGATGATGCATCATGGTCCAGAATCAGCCCGAAACCGATTTCTCGAAGCAGGTGCTTTTCGAATATTCGAAGAACCATATGCGGGTCTATCCCCTCTTCCAATGCGGCCAGTGAACCCCGATAGTGGTCAAACAGTTTCTCATTACTATCGAAACGGTGCAGCAACTTGAGAAGCAGTTCATTTTGGTAATAAGCACAGGATCTTGCGGACGGTGAAAGATCAACGGCAAAGCGACTCGACTCAATGCCTGTTAATACGGGAAGATTTCCCTTGCCGCTCCAACTAAGGAGCAAAGGTTTGAATGGAATGAACAGGCCGACTGATTGTTTCCTGTTTGTTCTCGATCCTTTGGCAATAAGCGTCAACCTCCCATACTCCCGGGTAAACACATCGACCAACAGACTGCTTTCCGAATATGGACGACGGTGGAGAATAAAACCCGGTTGCTGATTGATGCGAAACTTCGCCATACCGTCAGCCTTCCGTATATCCAAACTGCATCAGCTGCATATCCCGGTCTGACCAGCTTTTCTTGACCTTTACCCAGAGTGAAAGGTAGACCCTTTGTGAAAACGACTTTTCTATCTGAAGACGGGCGCCGGTACCGATTCTCTTGAGCATATTGCCTTGATTGCCAATCACGATCGATTTTTGAGAGGCCTTCTCAACCCATATTGTCGCATCAATATTGAGGATATTTTTTTCATTCGTTTCAAGGCGTGTGGTCTCAACACTGATTGAATATGGCAATTCCTGACCGAGCAGCAAATAGGCCTGTTCTCGAACGAATTCTGAAGCCTGGAATTCCCTGGTCCGGTCGGTTTTCATCTCGTCAGGAAACCCCGGACCACCGGCTGGCAAGTGCGGCACTAGATTGACGCAAAAATCATCAGGGCAGGACAGGCTAGTCGCCTGAACTGGAATAACAGTCTCTTAATAAACTCTGCCGCTGCCCAC
>VXPI01000154.1:2462-3383 GCA_009839585.1 Gammaproteobacteria bacterium | reverse complement strand
GCCACCTTTGCTCGAAACCCGTACTGAATACGGTGCGATTCATCGTCAATGACGATCACATTGCGCCGGTCAGTAAGCATAGGGTATTTATCTTGTCTATTTTCAGGGGCGAATTTTTGTATGGTAGTAAACACGACACCACCTGAGGATCTCGTGAGCAACTCCTGCAAATCCTCACGGTCCTCTGCTTTCTGTGGGGCCTGGCGGAGCAAGTCCCGGCACATTGAAAAGGTCGAAAATAACTGGTCATCCAGATCGTTACGGTCTGTAACCACGACAACAGTCGGGTTTTCCATTGCCGGGTGGGAAATTATCTGTCCGGCATAAAAAACCATCAGAAAACTTTTTCCGGAACCCTGGGTATGCCAAATCACGCCTATGCGCCTGTCTCCCGGATTGCCTGAGGAATCCGGAGGCAGGCCATATTGGAGCGGCTCGCCCCTTAGAGACTGATCCAGTCCGGAGAGCGCGCGCAATGTGGAACCTACGGCCCGCCGAACTGCATGAAACTGGTGGTAACCAGCTATTATCTTGGATATTTCTGATCCCGTGTCAGCGAAAACGGTGAAACTGCGAATCAGGCTCAGAAAGCGCTTCTTCTCAAAAACCCCCTCAATCATGGTTTGTAGTTCTGGTTCCCCCTTTTTCGCGACCATCGATCCATCCACTGTTCTCCATGGCATAAAGCGTTCAAAACTTGCGGTAAGAGAACCGAGACGGGCATGAAGCCCATCCGAAGCCATCAACATCGCATTGCTACGAAACAAAGACGGAATCTCGTGTTTGTATGTCTGAATCTGGTTGAACGCTTCTTCAAGAGTGGCCGTCTTGTCACTGGGATTCTTTAACTCAATCACCACCAGAGGGAGTCCGTTAACAAACATAATTATGTCGGCTCGGCGCTTATGGCCTTTCTCGACC
>VXPI01000154.1:0-2452 GCA_009839585.1 Gammaproteobacteria bacterium | reverse complement strand
TTCTCGACCACCGTAAACTGTCTGACTGCCAGCCAATCATTTGATTCGGCATTGTCGTAATCAATCAACTTAGCGCTATCCCCTTTGATGCTGCCATCTTCTCGTCTACTTTCGATGGGAATTCCTTCCACCAGATAGCGATGAAGACGGCGGTTCTCGTTGATTAGAGAAGGGTTGTCTGTCTGCATCAATTTGCGTAACACCTCTTCCCATATCTCTTCAGACAGGTGCGGGTTGAGTCGCATGAATGCTTTATGCAGTCGGCCTGTTAGCAATACATCGCTGTAGCTGGTTCGCTCCCCAGATGCGCTGTCAGGATCAATGTTTGACCCGTGCGTGATGGTATACCCCAAATTACCCAGTAACTCGAGTGCAACATTTTCCACATCATTTTCGGTGATGGCTTTCATTCTGGCGGGGACAGTAGATTCGCGATGAGGCGAATTATCAAGTCCTTTTCGGACGGTACACTTGTAGCAATCAACAGGGTAAGGGCTGTCAGTGCTTGAGGGTTGATCCGATGAGCCATTTTTTCCTGTTCCAGATATAGAAGAAAAAGGAGCGATCCGATGCGCTTGTTGCCGTCAGTAAACGGGTGGTCCTTGATGATGAAATAGAGAAGATGTGCCGCTTTTGCTTCCAGGGTTTGATAGAGCGGTTCGCCGAGCATGGTTTGTTCTATATTGCCAAGAATGGCTTCAAGAGCATCCCCTCGACAATTACCGAAGAGTGATGATGCCTCGCCTTTGGCATCAAGATCCTGCCGGAATCTTGCGATTACGTCGAGTGCTTGTTCGTAATTCAATGCCTGATTGCAGGGCTTGCTACCTCTGGTTGGGAACTGTAGCTGATTTTCGTCATATTCCAGAAGCAATCGCCATGTGGCGGTATATTCGGTGATGATATCCAATACGATCTGTCCGGTATCATCCACTAGTTGCTGGTTCTTGAGAGTCCGGGCAAGTAGATCAAGTGTTTCATGTACTTCGCGCAAGCCGCGCTCTGCCAGTTTTTCCCTGTTCGCGGTGAATCCCCGTACTAGGTGTTCCCTTATAATGCGGGTGGCCCACTGACGGAAGAATATGCCATGGCGGGAATCGACCCGGTAGCCGAGCGAAATGATGGTATCCAGGTTGTAGTGTTGAAGAGAGCGTTGAATCTTCCGCCCTCCCTCAGTTTGAACTATTAAGTATTCCTTAATAGTTGCCGTTTCCTCCAGTTCATTGCTGGCATAGATGTTCTTCAGATGCAGGTTTATATTAGAGACCGAGGTTTGGAAAACTTCCGCCATCTGCCGCTGAGTCAGCCATACGGTTTCCTGGTCTAGCTTGACATCCACTCGCAATTGCCCGTCCTCGCCTTTAAATACGACGACTTCACTCACAGATATAGAATTGTCGAGATTGTGGGTCATCGTCTTATATTGAATAAAAGGGTTCTCATGTCAAGGAGATATTCTGTCAAATCAATAGACCTACTTCTTTTCTCGATTGCATTAAGTATTGTAACTACTCGCCCCTGCCTGAACACTCAGCAGGGGGCGAGTAGTTACCTATTTTCCATAACACTTGAGAGGAAACAACATCAGGTAAATTGTCTAACTGAAGCGCACTCCCAGTGTTCGGAGCATATTAAAAACGGTCTCGCAGTTCACGTTGAATTCGTTGCAGACATCCGGCAACTTCACGCTCTTGCGGGAGTTTGGGGAGGGCTGTTCATTCGTCACCACAATTGCGTTGCGTACTTTCGCGCAGGCCGCAAGCCAACCGTCCGCACTTGTTGCGAAATTTGCCTTTGCCTGTTCAAAGTAGTTTGAATGGTCTTGCACCCACAACATGATTTCCGTATAAACGTTTTCTATCTCTGTGTGGTCTACTGGCAGAAAGAACCCTCTTGGAACTTCATTCTGCACCCATTGGACGAGATCCTCGGTTTTTCGCCCAGAGAGCAACTCGTTGCGCACCCGGTCAACACTAAAGACATGCCCTTCCCTATGATGATGAATGAGGCATTCCCAGAATCCGGGACAAATATCAAAGGCGTAGTAAAGATTCTTGGCGGTAATCAGGACATCTGAGTCCACAAGGTAGCAACGGCTCGCCATTAGAGAATCCTTATACCCAATTGCTTGGCGTAGTCTTGGAATGATCCACCTCGCAGCCCAGTTAGTTGGTATGCCTCCCTGAATCCTAGTTGCCCTTCCATCGCAGCCTTCATCACATGGCTAGCAAAAAGCTTGCCGACACGAGTGTTCTGGTTGTTATAGAAATCCCCTCCAGAAGAATTCTTGCCTCTCTGGTATTCACGCTTGATATAGTCGTTATAGAAATTAAAGAAGGCATCCCGTTCAATGAGTTTGAGGTCCATCGCTCGGCGAGCGGCTACTATTGGGCTAACTTTGAACGACCGTGCAATAGCCGTAAAGGGGTCTGATTGCGATCTGGCATTCTTC
>VXPI01000239.1 GCA_009839585.1 Gammaproteobacteria bacterium | reverse complement strand
AATCACGCAATTACCTTGCCAGTTCCGTGGTTCATGCACTACTGAACAAGGAATGTGATATTGCATCAAGAGGGAAATCATGGTTTTGGTAATTGACCAATCAATGGTAAACGATTTTATTCTGAAGAGTTTAGTATTGAGAAAAATCAGCGAGTGCTTATCAAGGGTAGGGATGTGGGGATGGTTAACAAGCTCGGAATTTCTATCTGAGGGTTGCCTCGACATTCAAACTAACAGCTTGGCGTGATGGTAAACATGCTGATTTCATTGTACGAACCCAATCGCATCAAAGGCCCCCACGTACCCGTTCCCGGCGAGATATAGAAATAACGCCCCCCATGACTGTGCAATCCATGAGTTCGCTTGAAGTATTTTCGGACCACGAAGTTAAATGGGAAAATCTGGCCCTTGTGTGTATGTCCACTGAGCATCAGATCAATGCCGTGATCGATTGCAGATTCCCACCCCTGTGGGCGATGATAAAGAAGAATATTGAACTTTTCCTGATTGCGACTGATGTTGGGCAGCTGTCTCGAAACCTGGTCCGGGTCGGGAGCATCGTCAATTCCAGTGATACAGAATTCCCCAAACTCATTGGACTGTTGCCGCAGTGTCCTAAGGCCCAGTTTGCCTGACATATCCATCACCTTGCCCATGTCGGCATACAGCTCGTGATTTCCGATCGAAAAATATACTGGCATGTCCAGCCAGGTTAAAGGCTGCAGGGACTCGATTTCGACAGCACTGCTGTCAATTAGGTCTCCGGTAATCACCACAAAATCGGGGTTCAGTTTTTGAACCTTCCGGATTACCCGCCTAAAATAGCCAGTTTGTCGGGAACCGATATGCACATCCGACAACTGGACCACCCGCCATGTGCGGGATACCTTGTAACTCGGTATATCCATCTTGCGTACCGAAATGTGGTGTGACAAGAGGTTCGCAACAATCATCACGAGTCCGGCACAGATGAGGGTCCCGTTCGCAACAACGGAATCCGGATATGCAGTAATCAATCGCACGAACTCTGCAATAAACGTGGTCGATGCAAGAATAAATCCGGCACCTAACCAGTGCACAACCGGATACCGGACTTTCAGATTCGGCCCAACAAACGAATAATGCATGCCTATCATGCCCAGAATCCAGAGCGCAACTGAAATTCCAATCGCAAGACCTGCATTGCCAGTCATCCAGTCAACATAGCGAAGCCATGGATAGGCAAAAACCAGATAGGCCGCCAATATGAAAAACACTCTGCCCATGAATTGCCTGAACCCTAATTCAGATTCGAATAGGTGTTTCTCCAGTTCAACTTTCCGATCAATCGGAAAGTTCCCGGATCACGGTTTTCTGAAGAAACCAAACTCCGATAAAGCAGAACCACATTGCAAAGACTGGGCCATATATATCAAGAAAGATGGTTTTGCGACCGTGTTTCAAGGTCATCAGTTGTGTTGCTGCTGTCCAGATGGAATATGCGATGCAGCCCAGCACTGTAAAATGGACATAGATCATCCATCCGGGAAGCGTATGAAGTACCCCGTTATGGAGGGGAATCAGGACCGAATAAACATAAATTGCAAGTCCGAAAAATGGCATGATGAATGCAAACTTCATCAACTGGATTCTGAACGGCGAGAGCTGGTACTCGGGATCAAGTCGAGCATTTGATTCATGGCAGATACTGTGAATCCAGCCAAGCATGGCCGAGAGGAAAACAACCACAAGAACCGCCCACTGGATCGGGTGACCGCTTCCGAATGCCGTCAGCTTATACACTGCATAAGGGGTAGCCATCAATATGCAAAGTGTCATTGGCTGGGAAGTCGTGAAGTACTTGATGGCAATGTTCATGAAGGCGGTTATCGATGCGTTGATGATGTAGGTCTGCGCAAAAACGGGCTGGTGAATTCCAATTATAATTGCAGATACTCCATATCAGGACAAGAACCCTGAACTCGAAACCCAAATTCAGAAAGACCAAGGTCATTGCCACGATTGGACCGGCCTGTGATTCGCTGGAAGGGCTGAAAGCAATGGCCAAGGCTGGCATGAATGTAGCCAGATTAAACATGTCACACAGCGATGAAGCCGAGCATCGCCGCATTCTTGGCCTGATCCGTGAAGCCAGCCGTCAGACCGGATTAACGATTGCAAGCATGGTTGATACTCGTGGCCGGGAAATCCGTTCTGGCCCACTCAAGGAAGGCAGTATTCTACTGAAACGACACCAGCCATTTTCAATCTATTGTGACAATCAGGCTGGTGATCAGGCTGGCGTGTCCACTACGCACACGACACTCTACCAAACCGTCGGAAAGGGGCATCGTATCCTGATTGACGATGGTCAGATTGAATTGGTTGTAGACGGTGTCAAAAGCAGGCAAATCCATACCCGGGTGATTTGCGGGGGAATCCTGCGTAGTGGCAAGGGCGTGAATTTACCGGACAGTCCCGCGGCATTCGAGGCAGTCTCCGATAACTCGGATTACGAGATTAATTTTGCGATCAGCAATGACGTGGAATATCTGGCTGCTTCATTCATCCGAAACGCAGAAGATGTCAGTCGGCTACGCAAGATGATCAAGGACCGTAGTGGAACCATACCGATTATCGCAAAGATTGAAACCCGCGAAGGGGTCAATAACATTGACGAGATTATCGCGACAGCAAATGGCATTATGGTAGCCCGGGGGGACCTTGGTGTTGAACTGGACCCGGGTGAAGGGCCAATCGTGCAAAAACGCATCATCCGGGCCACCGTCTCGCATGGGAAACCTGTCATCACTGCTACCCAAATGCTCGACTCAATGGAACGCAACCCCCGTCCGACCCGTGCCGAGGTCAGTGATGTAGCCAATGCCATATTTGATGGCAGTTCCGCAGTGATGCTCTCTGGAGAGACTGCGGTTGGACGTCGCCCGGTTGAAGCGGTGGCCATGATGGATGACCTGGCAAAGGCGGCCGAGTCCTCTCTCAGCAACTTCGGCCACTTGCAAAGAATTGAAACCAGCGAACCGCACAAGTCCCGTAAAGTAACCGATGCTGTTGGGCTCGCGGCGATTGCCATATCCAATCAACTCAATGCCAGCGCAATTATCGCCCTTACCGAGACTGGCGTGACTGCACGCCAGGTGTCAAAATATCGACCCACTTGCCCGATACTGGCCATTACCTCATCACCAAAAGTGGTCAATCGGCTGGCCATGAACTGGGGGGTATTGGGAATTCTGTATTTGGGAGGCGGGTCCGATGAAGAGCGACTGCTGTTTGCAACCGAGCGTGGCAAGGAACTCGGCCTTGTGCAGTCGGGGGATCAAGCCATCCTGATCGCTGGCAGTTCAAACCAGGCCGGGAGCACGAACCTTATACGAGTTATCACTGTTCC
>VXPI01000072.1 GCA_009839585.1 Gammaproteobacteria bacterium | reverse complement strand
GCTGGATTCTTACCGGATCTCAAAACTTCTCTCTACTGAAATCAATCAGCCAGTCACTTGCAGGGCGCACCGCTGTTTATGAATTGCTTCCGCTTTCTCGCAGAGAAATTTTGCGATTTGAAAACTATCCTGAAACAATAGAAGAAAGTCTTCTTACTGGCTCATATCCGCGCATATTCGACGAAGGACTGGAAGTCGAGGACTGGTTCAGGTCATACGCATCCACTTATCTTGAACGTGATGTGAGAATGATTGGCAATGTCAACGATCTCGGAAACTTCAGGCGCTTTTTGATGCTGTGTGCAGGTCGGACTGCCCAGTTACTGAATCTTTCATCACTTGCTGGAGATTGCGGCATTTCACAACCAACTGCAAAAGCCTGGGTCGACATTCTCGAAACCGGTTATATTGCTTTTCGGCTGCCGCCCCTGCTTAGCAATCTTCGCAAGAGAATCGTAAAGATGCCCAAATTGCATTTCCTTGATACTGGACTGATTTGCTGGCTTTTGGGAATTCATGCTCCGGAACAGTTGCATACGCATCCGCTTCGCGGCCCGATTTTCGAAACATGGGTTGTCTCAGAACTTGTCAAGCAAAAAGCAAATCTGGGCGAGGCCGGTAATTTCTCGTACTATCGTGACCAGAACGGTGTGGAAGCCGACCTGATTGTTGAAAAATCGGTGGGCAAGATTATTGTCGAATGCAAGTCTTCTTCCACTGCATCTTCAGATCTCATTGGCAATGCCTTGCGTGTTCAAACGCACCTTAAACGTGCGAACTTCCGGTCTGCTGCAGTTGCAGTATATACAGGTGATCAAATTCAGCATCGAGAACGGGGCAGCCTGATTCCCTGGAATGACCTCCATACAATTGACTGGGATACACTTGACCTGCTTTGACAATCATGTACCGGGACTAAAAGCCCTGTAATATGCCAGCATGCCGGACTGGGACCTTCGTGGTGTTCCGTTGAACAAGCTACCAGTTGATCTAGCCACTGTATCTAAATCCTTTTTGGAAGGGTATAAAGCATGATATGGTTTCAGGCCTCCATAACACACGTTTCACCAGCAAGTGCTGCATAGGAATTACCGAATGGCCTGGCCAATTCGAGAGACATGGATCAGATTCGTTGTTCCCGATGTCCCAAACGGCAAGCCTGCAGTAATGACCACCGCTTGCCCCTGAGAGGCAAACTCCTCGGAAACAGCTATTTCCTTGGCAGCATTAATCACCTGCAGGACATCTGCCTCCTCATTCGCTACATTAACAACCACTGGGTGTACTCCCCAAATCATCGACATATAACGAGCCGCTCGAATTGATGGAGTGATACTCAAAATCGGGGATATAGGCCGCTCACGAGCAACACGCAAGCTAGTACTGCCGGAAGATGTATAGGTTACGGTTGCCGCAGCCGAATCCAGAATCTCAGTAATTCTCTGGATACTGCTACTGATTGCATCTGCCGTGGTATTCATGGGTTGCGGGTGCTGTGCCTGAATAATCGCCTGATATTCCGGGTCCTTTTCGACCTCCTCAATGATGCCATTCATCATCGACACAGATTCAACGGGATATCGCCCTGCGGCCGATTCTGCAGATAGCATGACGGCATCGACCCCATCATAAATCGCAGTTGACACGTCTGAAGCTTCGGCACGGGTTGGAAGCGGGTTTGATACCATGGAATCCAGCATGTGCGTTGCGACCACTACCGGCTTTCCAATATGGCGACAAGCTCGAATGATTCTTTTCTGGGCAATTGGAACCTGCTCTGGAGCCAGTTCTACACCCAAATCACCCCGTGCAATCATGATTCCATCACAAAGATCCAGAATTTGGTCAATGGACTCAAGAGCCGAAGGCTTTTCCAGCTTGACCATGATTCTCGCTCTTCCATCAACAGCCTGACGCATCATATCGACATCCTGAGGGGTCTGGACAAATGACTGGGCTATCCAGTCTGCTCCCTGTTCAAGAGCGAATTCAAGGTCCCTGTAATCTTTTTCAGTGATGCAGGAAATGGGAAGTACAACATTGGGGATGTTCACTCCCTTGTTTGCTCGAATCGTGCCCCCAACGATGACTTTGGTATCAGCATATGATTCTTCACAATGCGTTACCTCCAGTTTCACCCTGCCATCATCAATCAAGAGTTCACTGCCAGTTTCCAGTGCTGCAAATATTTCAGGATGTGGCAATGGTGCCCGGTCTTTATTGCCCGGTTCCGGGTTTAGATCGAGCCGATATGATGTGTCGTTTTGCAGGTCCACTCCTTCCTGCCGAAATTCACCAAGACGAAGTTTCGGCCCCTGGATATCGGCCATGATGCCAACCGGCCGAGATATGGTTTCTTCGTGTTTGCGGATAATTTGAATCCGTTCACGATGACTATCCTGATTGCCATGACTGAAGTTGAGTCTGAATACATCAACTCCGGCATACAAGAGTTTTTCAATAATGTCTGATGTCGAACTTGCCGGACCCAGTGTTGCAACGACTTTGGCTTTTCGATTTCTACGCATGAGCAGGCTTAGTGATGAAGTTGATTAAACTAGATTTGCAATGGCAAAAACAATATTGATTGGAGAAGAATACGAAAGCGCTTGTTACGGGAAGGCTATTCGATTCACTCTATGGATGTGAAGATCACAGTTGTCTATTTGTCACGTATTAATAATCTTACCTTGGACATGTTGCAGTTTGTTTTCATTGCTCGCTGAAGTGAGCCGAAAATCAGTTAGCCCTATTATCACTCAAACATTTGATTGCCTGCTTGATACTCTCATCCGGTCTCATCCTTTAGCAATCGCGGCAACAAGCACTCCAGCATGGTCCTGGCAGAAATTTCTTCGAGAAGAAATACAATTTCCCTCACTGTGGGCGGGCCCCATCAAAGAAGCCTTGCCTCCATAGATAGCCAAGTTGATCCCCTTCTCGGATATAAGCCGTAATCTGCGAATTATCGATGGCTCGCCGTATTTGTGAACAACCCTGATCCTTGACTATCCAGCACACTTCTTCTAATTGAAGGGCATTCAGGAAATCGGGAGAGTGCGTTGCAACAAATACTTGGCCGCCCCGACTTGAGTATTCGCGGAACTCTTCAGCGAGATCCTGCATCAATACCGGATACAGCTGATTTTCCGGTTCCTCGATACAAAGCAATGGATGAGGGGTCGGATCATACAACAACACCAGATAAGCGAGTATCTTGATCGTCCCATCAGACACATAACGGTCAAGAAATGGCGTCTTGAAAGCACCGTCCTGAAAGCGCATGGTCAGATACCCATCTTCCATTAACTTGGATTCAACAGACGACAAGCCGGGAATACAACGGCTCATGGTTTCAAGAATCTTGTCGAAAACCCCTTTATGCTCCTGGTGTAGAT
>VXPI01000092.1 GCA_009839585.1 Gammaproteobacteria bacterium | reverse complement strand
GTGCCCGTATTGATGACAAGAAAACAACCCGTCCCGTAGGTGCTTTTCAGCATGCCAGGTTCAAAACAGGCCTGACCAAACAGTGCAGCTTGCTGATCGCCCGCAACACCCAAAATAGGAAGCGCCTGCCCCAATACCCTTGAATCGGTAACACCGAAATCGTCCGCACAGTCCTTCACCTCTGGCAGACAATTCTCTGGGATAGAGAATAACCGCAACAGTTCCCGGTCCCACTCATTGGTTCGAATATTAAACATCATGGTTCGTGACGCATTGGTTGCATCAGTCGCATGCGACACACCCCCGGTCAGATGCCAAATCAGAAATGCATCAACGGTCCCAAACGCCAGATCACCACGATTAGCCCGTTGACGTGCTCCGGGAACCTGATCGAGAATCCAGGCCAGCTTTGTTGCTGAGAAATACGGATCAAGCAAAAGCCCGGTTTTCTCCTGGACAACTTCGGAAGTACCAGGATCATTCAGGGAGCGACAAAAATCCGCAGTGCGTCTGTCCTGCCATACGATTGCGTTGTAAATGGGATCTCCCGTATGACGGTCCCATACAATCGTTGTCTCGCGTTGATTGGTAATTCCAATCGCCTTGACTTTTCCAGGCAGGCCTTTTGCATACTGAAGTACCTTGCTCGCGGTACCTAGTGTCGTTTGCCAGATTTCGCCCGGGTCATGTTCTACCCAGCCATCATCCGGAAAATACTGGGTGAATTCCTGTTGCTCAGAGTGAACGACATTGCCGTCCTGATCAACCAGAAGGGCACGCGAGCTCGTTGTACCCTGATCTATGCTAAGAACATATGCCTGCATTCAATGCCACCCTTGAATTTCCGGAAAAGTCTAACACAGAGTCCATATATCGCCGCAGGTCAGATATCTGGTCCGGGCTCATTCGAATACCGTGCCGTGTGCGCCGCCAGATAATGTCCTCGGCAAAACTTGCATATTCATGTTCAATCAAGTAGTCGACTTCAGCCTGAAAAAAGTTGGATGAAAACTCTTTCCCCAAATCTCCGAATTTTGCCGAGTTCTTCAAGATGCAATGAGCGTTTGTTCCATAATGACAGGCGTAGTGACTGGCCAGATCCGGCGTTATCCAGCTGTATTGCGTTGACAGTAGAGATGCATATTCCCTGACATCATTACTGCCGATATCACCGCCGGGTAAAAGACCATCATGCGTCCATTTGGGTCTGTTGAAGCCCTCAAGAGTACGAAAATGTTCCAGCACATCTTCTGCCAGGAGTCGGTAGGTTGTGATCTTGCCGCCGAATACTGAAACAATCGGGGCCAGTGAATCATCGTGCCTTAACGTGTAGTCTCGAGACAATCGACTTACCTGTGTGCCATCATCACCGCAAAGCGTTCGAACTCCGCTGAAAGTCCAGACAACATCATCCGGATGAACCGTAGTCTCAAGATATCGATTCACGGCCTGACAGAGATACTCGATTTCCGCATCAGAGATTTCACCCTGGTCATTAGATCGATCCCAAGACATCTCCGTAGTTCCAATCAAGGTAAAGTCCCGCTCGTAAGGGATGCAGAAGACTACCCTGCGATCCATTGTCTGAAACAGAAATGCATAGGGATGGTCAAACAGTTTTTGTACCACAATATGACTGCCACGAATAAGCTGAACCTGTTGTTGACTGTCATTTTGATGAAAGTCCCGGGCCATGGAACCGACCCATGCACCAGTCGCATTGACCACGGCCCGGGCACGGATTCTGCAGACACCATTCAACATGCTCCTATCACCGTGTCGGTCAAGGGTAACCCACCAGTAATTTTCCTCGCGCTTCAAATCTGTACACCTGGTTCGATTGAGCACGCATGCACCAAAAGCTTCTGCAGCAACAACATTCAAAATTACTAGCCGGGAATCCTGAACCCAGCAATCGGAATATGCAAAGCCATGCTGATACTGGGACTTCAATGCTTCCCCAGCCGCATGCTGCTGCAACTTGACCTGACTGGATTTTTCCAGCCGGTGCATCGGAGCCAACGAGTCATAAATGAACAACCCTGTCCGGATCAGCCATTTTGATCTCAGGGAGCGGTCATGCGGCAATACGAATCGTAAAGGCCATATGATGTGCGGGGAATTCTTGAGCAGGATTTCACGCTCACGCAGGCTGTGCTTGACCAATCCAAAATGATAATTTTCAAGATAGCGTAAACCACCATGAATCAGTTTGGTGCTGGCTGATGAAGTGTGCCCGGCAAAATCATCTTTCTCACAGAGCAATACCTTGAGTCCCCGGCCGGACGCATCCCGGGCAATGCCGGCACCGTTGATGCCACCGCCGATGACTACCAAATCAAAAATATCCTGTTCGGCTAATTCAACGGTCATTTCAACTCGCCCAGTGAAAGAAGAACTGCAGGTGGACTAAACCCGCAGAAACACAAAAAGCGTCCAGACAATCGAAAGAACCAATGCTCCCCAAAGGGGTGTCGATAATACCCAGAGCCAACCGAGAAAAATAAAAATACTGCCAAGCAAACTGATGAACAGACGATCACCCCTTGTTGTATCAATGCCAAAGACTCCACGCCTAGGCCCGCCACCCGGACTGAATTTCTCCCAGATACCCATCGACACAATGCATAACAGAATGAAAATGAAGAATCCTGCAGTCGGCCAGGTCCATGCCATCCACGACAAGTCCAGCATCTGCCTACACCCGTCCCAGGGAGAATCCCCGGGCTATGTAATTTCTGACGAAATAAATCACAATCGCACCGGGAATGATTGTCAGTGCCCCGGCAGCAGCCAGCAGACCCAATTCATACCCTGCAGTGCTGGCAGTTCTGGTCATGGTTGCCGCAATGGATTTGGCAGCCACCGAAGTCAGGGTCTTCGAAAGCAGCATTTCCACCCAGGAATACATAAAGCAGAAAAATGCAGCAACACCGATACCCGAAGCGATCGCGGGCATGAATATCCTTACAAAAAACCGCGGAAAGGAATATCCATCGATATACGCCATTTCATCCAGTTGCTTGGGAACGCCTGACATAAACCCTTCCAGAATCCAGACTGCAAGCGGGATATTGAATAGACAATGTGCAAGCGCGACAGCAATATGTGTGTCATACAAGTCGATTGCCGCATACAGCTGAAAAAACGGCAGGGCAAAAACCGCAGGTGGCGCCATGCGGTTGGTCAGAAGCCAGAAAAACAGGTGTTTGTCACCCAGGAATCGATAACGCGAAAACGCATAGGCGGCAGGCAATGCAACGGTAATCGAGATTACCGTATTGATTACGACATAGGTAATCGAATTCAGATAGCCTCTGTACCAGGTCGGATCAGTGAATATTTCGATATAGTTTTCAAGCGTGAACTCCTGTGGAAAAAATGAGAACCCCCCCAGAATTTCATTGGTAGTCTTGAATGACATGCTGAAC
>VXPI01000395.1 GCA_009839585.1 Gammaproteobacteria bacterium | reverse complement strand
GGATATGATTGAAGGCAGGCTATTTACGCAAGCCCAGTTTTTTGATGAGTGCCCGGTAGCGTTCAAGATCGGTTTTACGAAGATAATCCAGCATCTTGCGACGGTGATTGACCATTTTGAGCAAGCCTCGTCTGGAATGATTGTCGTGGGTATGAGCTTTAAAGTGACCAGACAAATCCTGAAGCCTTGCTGTTATCAAGGCGATCTGTACTTCCGGAGATCCGGTATCTCCATCACCACGCTGGTGATCTTTAATTACGGCAGCTTTATCTTGAGCAGTCAATGCCATTGTTTCGAATATATTTGATTAAGTCCAGAATACACTCTGGAATACTGAAAAGATCGGCAAAGCTATCGAGAATCAATTTATGGTTTCGGACTCGACCGACTTTGTCGGGGTTCTATATTGTATCCACGATTTGTTTTATTTCAACTATTTTCGCAACTGATAAAATATTGTCTTTGGTGCAGAATCCGTACCGGTTTGACGACCGGTACAAGTGAAGGCGAAACGGCTTCAATCGACTTCATCTGGACTTGAGAGATGTTCTTGCGTACCGGACAAGATTCGATCAGTCATTTTTATTTTTTACCCAACCTTTCCGACAATCCAGAAAATGCATTCTGATTTACTCCAGTCAGCACCTATCAATGGCGTGTTGTTCGATCTCGATGGGCTTTTGCTCGACACTGAAGTGATTTACACTCGCGTCTCACAGGAAATCGTCTCCCGATACGGCAAGACCTTTGATTGGTCTGTCAAAGCCAACATGATAGGGCGTCCGGCGATGGATTCATCCAGACATTTGGTGGAAACCCTGGATATTCCGATGACTCCTGAAGAATATCTTGAAGAAAGAGAAGGATTATTAAGGAAGTATCTTTCCGAGTGCAAACCGCTACCCGGAGCCGAGAGACTCATCCGGCATTTCCACCGGCACAGAATACCGATCGCAATCGCAACCAGTTCCAGTCAGGAACTATATGAAATCAAGGTTCGCCGGCACCATTCGTGGGTCGATCTATTCGGAGTAGTCGTAACCTCGGATAATCCAGCGGTCAAGCATGGCAAACCGTCTCCGGATATTTTTCTTGTTGCGGCCTCAAACCTTGGAATTGATGCCAGTCGAACCCTGGTTTTTGAAGATGCCCCATCGGGGCTGGAAGCCGGCAAGGCTGCCCGGATGCGGGTAATCGCCGTACCCGATCCAAACATGGATAAATCTCGCTATGAAGGCGCCATACAGGTTCTGGACAGTCTGCCTGACTTTGACCCGCCCCGCTTCGGACTTCCTGCTTTCATTGACTGAACTGCTATCCCCTCATCCTGGTGCCGGCCGGATCAAGCAATGCTTCCGTCTGCAGGGTGGCTGGGCATTTTTCGCCAAGAATTTCGATTTCAAATTGCCTATGCGACCCAATCAGTCCAGTCGGTAAAAATCCCATTGCAACGCTTTTCCGGCTAAAGTGGGCATAGCCGCCCGAGGTCACGAATCCAACCACTTCGCCATCAAGCAATATCGGTTCATCACCCCAGACATCCGCATCGGCAGTATCAACGGTGAATGTACAAAGCTTTCGATCCGGCGGGTTCTGACGGTCATCGAGAGCGGCCTGCTTGCCGATAAAATCCGTCTCCCTACTGTAATCGACAAATCTGTTCAAGCCGGTTTCCATGGGGCCATAGTCCGGACGGTACTCTCGCAGCCACGACCCGAAAGATTTCTCAAGCCGCAAACTCATCATGGCCCGCATCCCGAAAGGGCGAAGTCCAAGCGGCTGCCCCGCTGCTTCAAGCAGCCCGAACAGTCCTGCCTGATGATCCCGCGGCACATAAATTTCATACCCCAAATCACCCGTGTAGGAAACTCTGAGCACGGTTGCCAGGAAGGGGTCGATTTGTAGCGAACGTACAGACATGAATGGGAATGACTTGTTTGAAACATCCGCATTACACAGTTGCGAGAGTAACTCGCGAGATAGGGGGCCAGCAATCTGAAAGCCAATCAAGTCATCCGAGATATTGCGTATATGCACTCCCCGATCAGGCAGATTATCCTCAAACCAGCGCATATGAAAGCCTTGTGATGCATAGGACGCATTCATCTGAAAATGCCTGTCCCCTAACCTTGAAACCGTAAAATCACCGATCAGGCGACCTTTGGGACTTAGCATCGGCGAGAGAGATATTTTGCCTATGGCGGGCATGCGCCCAGCCATAATCCTTGCAATCCAGGCTTCACTCTGATCCCCGGTTATTTCAAACTTGCTGAAGTTATGGATTTCGTTAATACCAACTGCGTTGCGTACCGCCCGGCATTCTTCGCCCACGACTTCGAAGGCATTTGATCTTCGAAAACACGGTATTTCGTACGGTGCATCCCCTTTTTTTGCAAAATAATTGACGACCTCCATACCGTAATTCGAGCCAAAAACGGCATTGTGTGATTGCCAGATACTGTAGGCGGGTGTGGTACGAAATGGCCGGGCAGCCGGCAGTTCTTCATTCGGATATGGCACTGAAAACCGCCTCTGATAGTACTCGCGGACTTTTTGCCGGGTATATGGTGGTGTGCAATATGCTCCATAGCGTGCAACATCCATGGCAAAAACATCTCTTGTTGGCTCTCCTTCAACCATCCATTCTGCCAGAGTCAGCCCGACACCCCCGCCCTGGCTAAAGCCGGCCATTACTGCACAGGCTGACCAGTAGTTTTTCAACCCGGGCACAGGACCTACCAGAGGATTGCCATCAGGCGCGAACGTAAACGGCCCGTTGATGATGGATTTAATTCCAGCCTGCCTGAGTAATGGAAATCTGTGAAAGGCTTGTCCCATTGCCGTGTCAATTCGATCAAGATTGTCCGGCAGCAGTTCATGGCCGAAATTCCAGGGTGTGCCGTCAACCGCCCAAGGGGTGCAATCCTGCTCATAGAAACCGATCACGATTCCCTGACCTTCCTGACGCAGATAACTTTCTGCGCCCGGATCGATGACATGACACAATTCCTTCGACTGACTGGCTATCTCTTCAATGCGCTCGGTGACAAGATATTGATGCTCCATGGGGTGTAATGGCAAATAGACTCCCGCCATGGCACCAACTTCCCTGGCCCAGAGACCTCCCGCATTCACGACATGCTCGGCCTTTATGGTTCCGTTTTCGGTGATCACTTCCCAGCTTCCATCTGAATTTGGACTCGTAGCAAGCACCTTGTTGTTGATTGAAATTTCCGCACCCTGAACCTGTGCTGCCTTGGCATAGGCATGTGTAGTTCCAGACGGATCGAGATGCCCGTCGAGTGGATCGTACAGGGCGCCCCAAATACCGTCGGTATTGGTGATCGGTGACAAAGCCTGAATTTCCCCTGGTGTGACCAGATGCGTTTCAAGCCCCATGTACCGGAACCTGTATCTTATACAACTCTCAGACCCCACGAGACGT
>VXPI01000143.1 GCA_009839585.1 Gammaproteobacteria bacterium | reverse complement strand
CTATCGGATTGGTCGACATTGCTGCCTATCCGCAATGTTCTGGGCAGATTGTAGTCTCCAATTATCAAGTCAGCCGACAGGCCCCTCTCCCGATAGGTTTGTCTTTGAAACGCCTGGAGAAATGCAATCACTTCACTGGCTGTAGCACTACCGTCCCGGCCCTGCACATCATGCCAATGCCCTGAACTGACGGCAACACCGTTCCTACTGGTTTTTGTGTCAAGTTGGTCGGGTGCAGGCCTCTCGGGCTGAAATGCCGGGCCGATTCCGATAGCCATGCCCTGAGTTCTCACCGCACCTGTAGCAGAAAAATCAGAGTGCCTCAAGTTCAGAGGGGGAGGATCTGGCAATTGCTGTGTCAGATTTCGCTCTTTGAGGAGCATTCCGCCTCCTCCTCCGCATGCTGCGACCAGCAATCCGGCTGATAACAGTACGATTGCTAGAGACGCACTATTCACCCTTTTCACTCCCCCACACCCCGGGCATATGGCTATTTCAGATGTCCATTTCCAGTTCGGTGCATATCCTCAGCCACTTTACATAGACTCCCGTAGCAATATATTGTATTCAGGCTTCATACCATCAATGCCTGGAACTGGAGTTACCTGATTCCTTTTCATTCCAGACACCCCCGAACATGGATCTGGACAATTATTATTCTTCTTTTTCGTCCAAATCATCGGCTATCAGAAGATCGCGATCAACCAACTGAACGATCGCCATCGGCGCACTGTCACCTCGCCTATATCCACACTTCAGTATGCGAAGATAACCGCCCGGTCGATCTTCGAAATGCGGGCCTAGATCTTCAAACAGCTTGGTCACGATCTCGCGATTGCGGAGTTTTGAAAAAGCAGTTCTCCGGTTTGCAAGAGACGGTTTCTTGGCAAGGGTGATAAGAGGCTCTGCAAATCGACGCAACTCCTTGGCTTTTGGCAAGGTTGTCCGAATTTGCTCATGCAGAAACAGGGAATTGGTCATGTTCGAAAACATGGCCTTGTGATGAGCCGATGTCCTGTTCAGTGAACGGCCTGATTTTCGATGTCGCATAATTACTTCAAGCCCATACGTGTACCGTCCTCACTGACCACCAGAGAAGGTGGAGGCCAGTTTTCGATCTTTACGCCAAGTTCAAGATTTCGTTGTGCCAGAACATCCTTGATCTCAGTCAGGGATTTCTTGCCAAGATTGGGGGTTTTCAACAACTCGTTCTCGGTATGCTGAACAAGATCGCCGATGTAATAGATATTTTCTGCCTTGAGACAGTTCGCGGAACGCACCGTCAATTCAAGATCATCAACAGGCTTCAATAATGCCGGTTCTATTTCCGGCTCTTCTTCAACCTGATTGAGAATAATCGATTCATCAAGATTCACGAATACTGATATCTGGTCGTGCAGGATCGTCGCAGCCCGACGCAATGCCATCTCGGGATCAATAGTACCATTGGTCTCAATATCGATCACCAGTCGATCCAGATCCGTGGATTGTTCCACCCTGGCATTCTCGACAGAATACGCAATCTTGTTGATGGGACTGAACGATGCATCCAGCGGTATTAAGCCAACCGAATTTAATTCATCGATTCCCCGGTCGCGACTCTCTGCCTTGACGTATCCGCGGCCTCGCTTGATTCGAAGGTGCATGTCCAGAGTCGCATCCTTGGAAAGTGTAGCAATGTGGTGGTCAGGAAACGGCATATCGATGTCATCGGTCAACTGGATATCCTTGGCAGTAACCACGCCTGGCCCTTTCCTGGTGAGCCTTAGTTCGGCCTCGTTCCGGGTATGCATGATGATCGGCAAGGTCTTCAGGTTCATCAGCATGTCTATGACATCCTCCTGCACGCCTTCAATCGTCGAATACTCATGAAGAACACCCTCAATGTGTACTTCGGTCACAGCACAACCGGGCATTGACGACAGCATGATACGTCGCAAGGCATTGCCCAATGTATGACCTAAACCTCTCTCAAGAGGCTCGATAATGATTCGCGAATTTCGCTCGTCAACCTGATCTTTTTCAATCAGTCTGGGTCGAAGAAAGTCAACCGTTGGATCCTGCATTTTCATACCTCATAACTTATGCAATGTGATGCATAAAACAATCAAACAATCTGGAATCAGGGTTATTTCGAATACAGCGCAACGACCTGCGCTTCATCAACATCAGCATACAAGTCAACTCGCTCCGGATAAGCCTTAAGCATGCCCTTGAACTTTTCTGCGTCTACATCAATCCAGGATGAACCATCCATTTGCTGGGATATGCCAAGAGCATGCTTGATTCGAATCTGGCCCTTGCATTTGTCGACCACTTCAATCTCATCTCCAATGTTGACCCTGTACGAGGGTATATTCACCTTTCGGCCATTGACCATGATGCTCTTGTGACTGACCAGTTGACGGGCTTCTGCACGGGTTAGTCCAAAGCCCATTCGAAAAACCACATTATCCAGACGACGTTCAAGCAATAGCAGTAGGTTGAACCCCGTTGAACCCGAAGTTCTTGCCGCTTCCTTGTAGTAGTTTCTGAACTGTTTTTCAAGCACGCCATACATTCTGCGCATTTTCTGTTTCTCGCGAAGCTGGGTTCCATACACGCTCGACTTGGGACGACGGCCAGCAACCTTGGTGCCTGGAATACGATCAAACTTGCACTTGTCAGCGATCGTTCGCTCGGGACCCTTCAGAAGTAGGTCGACACCTTCCCTTCGGGATAGTTTGCAGGTCGGGCCTGTATATCTTGCCATTGGCTTCTCCGAAACTAAAGATAGGTTAAACAGTCACACACGACGACGTTTTGGCGGGCGACAGCCATTATGCGGTATCGGTGTGATGTCAGAAATAGAGTGGATCTCAAGACCCAATGCATTCAATGCACGGACCGCAGAATCGCGTCCCGGACCAGGTCCCTTGATTTTTACCTCAAGTTGCTTGACGCCAATTTCCTGCGCCTTCTTCCCACAAATACCCGCTGCAGTCTGGGCAGCATAAGGAGTGCTTTTTCTTGACCCCTTGAATCCCGAATTCCCCGCCGAAGCCCAGCACAGGGTATCACCATGCCGGTCGGTTATGGTTATGATGGTGTTGTTGAAGGTTGCATGAACATGCGCAATACCTTCGCTCACATTCTTGCGAATTTTCGCTCTCGATCGGCCTGTCGGAGTATGCTTGGACATAAATTTGACCTGATAATCGTTAATGCATTAAGCCGGGTTATTTCTTAACCGGTCTCGGCGGGCCCTTGCGGGTTCTGGCGTTGGTCTTGGTACGCTGCCCATTAACAGGCAAACCACGTCGATGCCGCATTCCACGATAACATCCCAAATCCATCAGTCGCTTGATATTCATGGAAACTTCCCTCCGCAAATCCCCTTCAATTGGGTACCTGACTATTATAAACAAATCCGAGCCCACGAGACTTAGTGGAATAGAGGTATCCGGGCTGAGGAGTGAAAA
>VXPI01000124.1 GCA_009839585.1 Gammaproteobacteria bacterium | reverse complement strand
ATCACGCCATTGCCGTACTGCAGTGGCCCGGACAGGTGTTCCGGAAACGGCCCGCCGTCGCCCTTGAACCCAGACAGGCCTTGCCCATAAAACACCCCGGTTATCGATTCAATGCCGCTGCCATAGGCAAAAAGCTTCCTCCTGTCAAGCAGAAAATGATGTCCGCTAATGAAGTAGAGTCAAGGGGGCGAGTAGTTACTTTTCATTTTAACTGAAACTTTGTTCCCGCATTTTGGAATTAGCTTGCTCGGAACTCTCACTTTGGAACCGTAAAATCATGCCAAAATACGTAGTGTCTGCCAGAAAACTCTCGTTTTCCGGCAGACGCAAGTAGTTCGGGTTACGGCTTGTCCAGTTGAAAGAGTGGTATTTCCATAGACTGGGCGACACTGTTCATCCTCTGGTCGTAACTGGCCAGCGAGACTAGCTGCCCACGCTCGATCAAGTATGCACATGATGCCAGATGCAGTGCATCCAGCGTCCTCAGTGGTTCGGAGCCCGGGAAGGCATGCAATGCCCTTTCCAGCACCTCAGGCATCAGTTCCAGCATGGCCAAACGACCGGTTAGAGAGCGAACAGCCTCCCGGGGGACTCCGCAAGACCGCGTGAATGTATGGGTGTCCACAATTCATATATCAGCAAGCGACTGGAAATCAGGTTTTCCTCCCAGAACGTTGCTGGTGGTCTGCGGTCCTCGGCAAGCAGGTGAGCAAGTGTGACGGAAGTATCGAGATAAATCACCTGTCGCGTCGGTTCTCTTCAAGTTCCTGTAGAACCCTGTCTATCGGTGCTACCGGTTTCGGCACTGGCAGCAGTCCGGTACCAGATAGGGTTGGTGGCGTCAGCATTCCGGACCGTACTGCATCGGCCATCGGGGCATCAGCAAGAACCGGACTCCTGTTCTCGCGCCGTGGGACGATCTCTGCCACAACAAGGTCACGATCTGTCACCAAGATCGTATCGCCTGATGCTGCGAGCCGGATATATTCGTCCAACTGGCAACTCAGTGTCTTGATTCCGACAGATCTAAGGCGGCTTTCGTTGTTCTGATCCTTGTTTTCAATCATTGACAACCTCGCAAATAACAGATCGAGTACGGGGAAGCAAATCTTCACGATGTCTTTTACACTAGCATATACTCTTTTGGGCTTCAACGCCAGACTTGCTGACAAGCAACTTTCAAGAGGACATTGGAAAATATTTCAATTGGCTGGCTGTTGTTCATGAAAAAAGCTGTACTGGCTTTTGCCGATCAGCAAAGAAGATTCAATGCAACTTCTATTCTTACGTCCTGCAACGACTTAAAAACCAATGCTTACAGAGCACGCCAGGTTCGCAATATAATTTAAAATTCAAACTCGATAGTGACTGCTCGACACCGATAGAGAGGAATTTCAAACCCCTTAAATTGAACATGTCATGAATTATCAGATTGACCCGGAGGTCGCCGCATTCCTTGAGATGTCTGATTCGGCCTATCCCGAAAATGTGCTGGAACTCAGCATGCATGAGCACAGGGAATGCTATCGAGTTCTCTGCGAGATGTTTCAGGCACCGATTCCGCACGAGATCACCAGGCAAGACTCGTCCATAACCGGTCGCAACGGTCATTCGATTCCAATACGACACTACTATCAGGAAGGCGGCAATTCCGAAACACTGATCCTGTACTTGCACGGTGGAGGATTTGTGGTTGGCAACCTGGAAAGCCATGATTCGATCTGTGCTGAAATCGCACACAGGACTGGGATCAGTCTGATATCGGTAGACTATCGACTTGCTCCGGAACACCTTCACCCAGCCCAGATTGAGGATACGCAAGATGCATTCCTGGCACTTGATACCGGTCGCACCATCATTGCCGGAGATTCGGCGGGGGGCACCCTGGCCGCTGCACTTTGCATCACCCAGCAAAATACCGATCACCAGCCAATTGGACAACTGCTCATCTATCCCTACCTGGGTGGCATGCATCTCAATCTTGATTCCCATCAGGAGGGTACCGATGCTCCAGCCATGACCAGTCAGGATGTTGAGGATTTTATCTCTCTTTGGTGCGGCGGCAAGCCCGACTGGACAGACCCTGCATTTGCCCCAATCCTGCATACCGATCTGGCTGGACTACCACCCTGTATTGCCCTGGCCGCAGAAGTAGACCCTATTCGCGACGATGCCTTGGCCTATGTCGAAAAACTAACTGCGTCAGGCAGCAAGGCGAAAGCAATTCTGGACAAGGGTTTGCCCCATGGCCATCTGCGCGCCCGGCATATGAGTGAGAAAGCCAGACAGAGTTTCGATAACCTGTGCCAGTCTCTTCTGGAACTTGCTGAACAGGGATGACTTCCATGCGCATGCATTTACTTTGTGGCTGACCATAACCCCAGCAGTGCAGTGCTGCCCAACTGGATGCGAAGTGCCCTCAATCTGTCGGCAAATGGTGTGGTGTGCCTGGACGGCGGGCTAGCTACCGAATTGGAAAACCGGGGATACCAGCTCAATACGAAGCTCTGGTCTGCAGAATTGCTCCTCAACAATCCGACAGCCATCTATGATAGCCACATGGCCTATCTGGAAGCAGGTGCCCGGATCATTACTTCCGCAAGCTATCAGGCTACCCTTCAAGGCCTGTCTGATTCCGGTATTGATTCCTGCAGAAGTCGAAAAGTATTGACCGATTCCATAGATATTGCCTTGCAGGCGCGTGATGATTATCGGAACAAATCAGGTTCTGGCACCGCGCTGGCCGCTGCAAGTATCGGGCCCTACGGTGCCTATCTTGCTGATGGTTCTGAATACCTTGGAAATTATGGATTGAGCACACAATCCCTTGTGGATTTTCATCAGGAGCGGATTAACCTGCTGGATGGAAGCGGAGCTGACATTCTGGCCCTTGAGACCATTCCTGATCATCGCGAAGCCTATGCTCTGGCATCCATCCTCGAAAATGTTTCAACGCCTTGCTGGATAAGCTTCTCATGTAGCGATGCCGATCACCTGCGAGACGGTACTTCAATCGAAAACTCTGCTACGTTGTTCAGGGAGAACCAATCGGTATTCGCAATTGGCGTGAACTGTACATCGCCTGAGCATATCACCCCCTTGATTCACAAACTCCGCTCTTCGGTTTCCGGCAAAACAGTAATCGTCTACCCAAATTCCGGAGAGGATTACCAACTGGGAACCTGGTCAGGCAAGCATTCCCTCAATCAGTGGCAACAGGATTGCCATGACTGGATCAATGCTGGTGCCCGGATTATTGGTGGTTGCTGTCGTATCGGGCCTGATGAGATCGGACAGCTGGCCGACATCATCGACTTGTCAAACCGGACTGAAGAACATGGACTCCGGGTCAAAGGAGCAAATTGCTAAACGACACTGCCAAAAGATTTGTCTACGCTACCGGAAGGCACCTCAAGACCAGCAACGATGGAACCCTGGGAAACCGGCCCACCCGGGAACAGATAATAC
>VXPI01000171.1:2874-3476 GCA_009839585.1 Gammaproteobacteria bacterium | reverse complement strand
AAGTTGGCACCTTCGCAGGACTTGCATACATCCATGCCTATTTGTTTGAGGAGATATATCACTTTGCTGGAAAAATTCGCGAGGTAAATATTGCCAAGGGAAACTTCCGTTTTGCCCCGTTGATGTATCTGGAAGCTTCACTGAGTCATATTGATGCCATGCCGCACAGCAGCTTTGAAGAAATAGTCGAAAAATATGTGGAGATGAACATTGCACATCCCTTCCGTGAAGGTAACGGACGGGCTACCCGAATCTGGCTGGATCTGATTCTAAAAAAGGAACTTAAGCGAGTGGTGAATTGGAATCTCGTGGACAAAGATGATTACCTTTCAGCCATACAGCGTAGTGTGGTAAGGGATGTGGAAATCAAGGACCTACTGCAAAAGGCATTGACAGACAATATCAATGACCGTGGTCTGTTCATGAAGGGAATCGATGTCAGCTATTACTATGAAGGATACAGCGCATTTAAAACCGAGGAACTTTGACCCTGGCTATTTCCTGCAAACTACGGGAGTGAGCGGTGTCTCGCAATGAGTTGATTTTAGAAAGTGGATTTTCAGGACGCAATATTTGTGACTCGCGCATGAGACGCAAATTG
Organism: Gammaproteobacteria bacterium; assembly: GCA_009839585.1. GTDB lineage: Bacteria > Pseudomonadota > Gammaproteobacteria > Arenicellales > Poriferihabitantaceae > Poriferihabitans. The sequence goes on along the minus strand of VXPI01000171.1, from coordinate 2,875 downwards.
G
>VXPI01000171.1:0-2864 GCA_009839585.1 Gammaproteobacteria bacterium | reverse complement strand
TTGGTTTGTGGCTCACAAAACGAGAAATATGAGTCACAAATGCGGCAAAATTCGGCCATCTTTACTCACTTGAAGAAACGGGGGTGTTTCCGTGGCTGTTTTCCATCATCTCCTTGAATGGTCGAATTTGGCTTCCGGACTGGGCCCGAGAGCGATTGCAATTGCCCGGTATGACGCTATTTTGGGGTAATGCCGAATCCGTTTTACTGCCGCTTGATGAAACTGAACATCATGGAAATACATGAAGTTCAGTGTAAGAGCGCATGCACAGGATCAATAAGAAGTCCGTCCCATGATTTTTCCGCCTGGAAGTGGCGTTACACAAAATTATTCCAACGCAAAAGCCTGTAATCGAGAGAGGCGAGAGAGGAAGTAATTGCCCTATAATTGGCAATCAATGCATTAATCCTGAAAATCAGCTGGAGCAGTCATACATTTCCCGGTTTCGTTACTCATCGTATGGATTTGCAGGTTGCCAGTTTTTGTTTTTTGAGGAATCAGTTAATTCAGACATGAGCGGAAAAACACTTTACGATAAATTGTGGGATCAGCATCTTGTGCATGATGATCCCAATGGAACATCCCTGATTTACATTGATCGGCATTTGGTGCACGAGGTTACCTCGCCGCAGGCTTTCGAGGGATTGCATCTCGCTAGCCGTAAATTCTGGCGAACAGAATCAACGGTTGCGGTACCTGATCACAATGTGCCGACTACTGTCGACAGCGCGACTGTTGACGACCCTGTCTCAAGACTACAGATTCAGACGCTTGACCAGAATTGCAGTCACTTTGGGGTCACCCAGTTTGGCATGTCTGATCCCAGACAGGGAATCGTACACATAATCGGGCCTGAACAAGGGATTACCCTGCCGGGCATGACTGTTGTGTGTGGTGACTCACATACCTCAACTCATGGTGCGTTTGGAGCACTGGCATTCGGTATCGGTACATCCGAGGTCGAACACGTCATGGCAACCCAGTGCCTGATCTCAACAAAATCCAGAAATATGCGGATTCGTGTCGATGGCCAGTTAAGCCATGGCGTTACTGCAAAAGATGTGGTTCTGTCGATCATCGGAAAAATCGGAACCGCCGGCGGCACAGGCTATGCAATTGAGTTTGCCGGGACAGTCATTGAATCACTCAGCATGGAAGGCCGGATGACAGTGTGCAACATGACCATAGAAGCTGGAGCAAGGGCAGGGATGATCCGTCCAGATCAAAAAACCATCGACTATGTTGAAGGCAGACCCTATGCACCAAAAGGAGAGATGTGGGAGAGAGCGATTGCAAGCTGGGCTGAACTTGCCAGTGATGACGATGCGGTATTTGACAAGGAGATCGTGATTGACGGTGCGGAAATACGCCCCCAGATTACCTGGGGCACCTCCCCTGAGATGGTAGTTGATCTGGATAAATCTGTTCCTGATCCGTCTCAAGAGGTGGATCCCATTAAACAGGAGGGCATGCAACGGGCTCTTGAGTACATGGGGTTAGAGCCAGGTACGCCTATGACATCAGTGCAACTCGACTTGGTGTTTATTGGCTCATGTACCAATAGTCGCATTGAAGATTTGCGGGAGGCTGCTTTAGTCGCCAAGGGTCGGAAAGTATCACCGGATATCAAACAGGCACTGGTGGTTCCGGGCTCCGGTCTGGTGAAACGGCAGGCAGAGGAGGAAGGCTTGCACAGGGTATTTATTGATGCCGGTTTCGAATGGCGGAATCCGGGCTGCTCGATGTGTCTTGCCATGAACGCAGACCGGTTAAAGCCGGAGGAGCGCTGCGCTTCGACATCCAATCGAAATTTTGAAGGTCGACAAGGTCAGGGAGGACGGACCCATCTGGTCTCACCCGCAATGGCCGCTGCTGCTGCGATAGCCGGACATTTCACGGATCCTGCGAGTCTATAGAAAATGGAAAAGTTCAACATACACGAAGGTATTGTATTGCCACTTGACCGGTCGAATGTGGATACTGACGCGATTATTCCAAAGCAGTTTCTGAAGTCCATCAAGCGCACGGGGTTTGGCCCAAACCTGTTTGATGAATGGCGCTATCTTGATCATGGGGAGCCGGACCAGGACAACAGTTCACGTCCACTGAACCCGGATTTTGTGCTGAACCAGCCAAGATATGCAGGTGCTTCCATTTTGCTGGCCCGGGATAACTTTGGATGTGGGTCTTCAAGGGAACATGCCCCTTGGGCGTTGCTGGATTATGGCTTTCGATGCATTATTGCACCGAGTTTTGCAGATATCTTTTTCAACAATTGTTTCAAGAATGGCATTTTGCCAATCGTTCTCGATACCGGGATGGTCGACAGCCTGTTCACTCGAGTTGAAGAATCCCCGGGGTTTTCAATGCGAGTGGACTTGCCCGAACAGCAAATTACCATTCTGGAAGATCAGTCTGTGACCGGTTTCGATATTGACGGATTTCAGAAGGATGCGTTGCTTCAGGGGCTTGATGATATTGGCATGACCCTGGCGAAAGCCGACCTCATTCGGAATTACGAGGAGAAAAGACGCAAAATTACCCCATGGCTGTTTTCGTGAGAATTTTCAACCCCCGGTGAACAGCCAGTACTGGATCACTGCCGGAATATTGCTTGCCGCCCTGTTGTTGTGGGTATTTGTCAAGCGCAGTGATGTTCGAAAAGAATCTCGATCCTTGAACCGAAAGAGACTTGGTAATGAAGATACTAAAGCGGCGTACAGCAATTCTCCCGCAAGACTGGCCCTGGATCTGGCAGAGAGTTTTTTGCAGCAGGGAGAGACAGAAATCGCAAGCCGGTACATTGACGAGGTTCTTGAAGAGGGATCTGAAGAACAAAAAGAGCATGCAAGACAGTTGAAGGA
>VXPI01000026.1 GCA_009839585.1 Gammaproteobacteria bacterium | reverse complement strand
GGCACTCGCGGATGTTCAATTGCAATGAACTTTTCGATCATTTCCGGGACATCCATATCAACATTCAGAAAAGCCATTTTGGTTCTTGGCGTCATGACCTCGACGATTTCTGTTTCATTGGCCGCAAGCAAATTGTGGATTAACGCTCTTTCGGTTGCATCCAGAACTCCTTCTTCGGACACCTGCTCGACCAGGGTGAGAAACTCGTCAACCTGCAAGATGTTGTCTGCCGTCTTGGTTTCACCGACAACCAAGGTAGTGATGCGGTCGGCGATGCCTCGTACGGCCCACTGAACCGGTGTAATCAGGCGAATCCAGAGCCAAAGCGGTTTTGCCACGATTCTCGTGCTATACCGTACCGGATTTGCAACGGCCATGGTTTTTGGGGTGACTTCCCCAAGCAGTAGCAACAGGGGAATCATAATCAACATGTTGATGACAAAAGCCTTTTCGGGTTCATACAGCATCACCACGATGGTGGCCATATTTACGGCAGATGCGATATTGACCAACTCATTGCCGGTCAGGATGGAAATAATCAGTCTACGAGGCTGGTCAAGCAACTCGTGGATGGTTTCGGAACTGGGATTTCTCTCTCTGCGCAGTTGTTGCAGATCAAGACGGGACAGTGAAAAAAGAGCAGTTTCGGAGCTGGAAAAGAACGCAGAGCATGCCAGCAGACATGCCTGTAGAATGAGTCGGATAATCATATCCGTCTGTGACAGTAAGGCTATGTCGAAAGCGAAATAACTCGCAACCGACTGCCAATACTGAACGAAATGATACAGTATTTGCTCCATCGGACTGTTTAGTCAAACGCGTACTTGGGGGGTGTTCTGGCATGAAATGCCGAGCTCCATATATGATTGAAGTTGGAATATCGCTTATTTTGAGGATAATTTCAATAGAGAGTTGGAGATAATCAGATTAGCATGTTCAACCACACATCCGCTTTATTGAGTGTGGGAACAGCCATAAGATGCTTCAATTGTGTCAATATATTTGGATTTTGATACACTATATTGCGTACAAAATAGCCAGTCATAATGTCTTTCAATCATCGGTACAACTGAGAAACAGGCGTGAAAAATAATTTTTCCAAGAGTCTATGTGCTTTATTGAAGACTGAACCTCGTTTTGTTGACGAGAGCGGAGAGTTGGTCAAAATGGCTGTGGTAAATAGTGCCTGGACAAGCGACTCTGAACTGATTCAGCTGTTGTTGGAAGATGTCAATGTACGTGAGAAATTTTTTTATGAGATTAAGGGGCATAAGGTTTTCAATCAGCGCCTCTTTGTTGATTATGTTGCCGATAAAAACTTTTTTAACTCTTCGTATACGAGGTTTCGCAACAAAATCGGGTTAAACATCGATGAATCGTTTCTCCGTGAACGAGGTGAAGTATCTCTGGTGTGGCCTTACAAGGATTGCGTATTGGAAGGCGGGCAAACTCAAGAGATAGAGAGGAATCGCAAGGAAATATTCTTTAACGAAATTCTTGCCCACGATGAAATAGACCGTCTATTTGACCCCAAGGTACTAACGAACTGGAAACGTTATACCAAGTATGGGGAATGGGACGTTGAGGAGTTCAAATGGAACGAAGACGGAATATTGAGTGAAAACCTGATTATCAAAGGCAACAACCTTCTATCCTTGCACACGATAAAACAGCAGTTTTACGGCAAGGTGAAATTGATTTACATTGATCCACCCTATAACACCGGTACAGATAGTTTCGGTTATAACGACAGCTTCAGTCATTCCAGTTGGTTGACGTTTATGAAAAATCGTCTGGAGGTGGCAAGAGACTTGTTGCGAAATGACGGACTCCTTTTTATACATATTGGTGATCAGGAGATGCACTACCTGAAAATTGTGGCAGATGAAATATTCGGCAGAAACAATTTTGTGGGTACTGCACCTAGAAAAACAAGAAGCGGAAAAAGTGACGTACCCTACAAGTTGTCGCAGGACTTTGACTGGTTGTTGATTTACACAAGAGGGGCCTCGAAAAAGGACCGCCTGTTTCGACGCAGGGTGGAGCAGAAATATTATAAAACTCCGGACTTTCCTAACGATGAATGGAGATTAAGTGATCTCACAAAGCAAACAACTATTCAAGAAAGACCGCATTCCAACTTCACTCTGATTAACCCAAAAAACGGCGAGAAATTTGAACCAAACCCTAATCGTAGCTGGGCGATTTCTGTTGATACTGTTAAGGAGTATTTGAAGAAAGGGAAAATTGTTTTTCCTGGAGACTATGATTTCCAGAATTTAACACGCCCTTACATGCGAGTCTTCAAGTCTGAAGATCTGGAAAAGAAAGGAGAGGATTTTGACAAGGCATATGTATCAACAGATTTCCTCAACAAGGCCATGGATGAACTGTTGAAGGACATGACCAATAAGAAAGGCACGGATGAGATTGTAGAGTTGTTTGGTAGCAAGGTGTTCGCATATCCAAAAGTCGAACTACTCCTTCAGCGCATCATCGAATATACGACCCGCGAGGGCGATATCGTGTTGGATTTCCATCTTGGCTCCGGCACAACGTGTGCAGTAGCCCATAAAATGGGGCGACAATACATAGGCATTGAACAGATGGATTATATTGAAAGCATTACTGTTGAACGCCTGAAAAGAGTTGTCGGCACAAACGAAGGCCATGACGTGAGCGGCGTATCCGAGGATGTTGGATGGCAAGGCGGCGGTGACTTTGTTTATTGTGAATTGATGCAGTACAACGCCGCATGGATAGACAAAATACAGGCGGCACAGTCTTCTGATGAGCTTGTGGAAATCTGGCGGGATATAGCCCAAAATTCTTTTCTGAACTGGTACGTTAACCCCGAATATCCAGATAATACCGAAGACGACTTTATCGCTGTTGGCAAGGAGAAAGAGGGACTGGAGAAACAAAAACGCTTGTTGGCTGAACTGCTGGACAAGAATCAACTATACGTCAACCTCACAGAAATAGACGATGAGGATTTCAAAGTCAGCGAGCAGGACAAGATATTGAACCATGAGTTCTTCACTGGTGAGCATCTGGACCCGGATGATGGATTGGATTTAAGCGAAGAGTTTGTTGGGAGGCTCGAAGAATCTATTGATGAATCAAATAACGGTGGAAAAACCATTTCCCTTAAAGAAGCTGCTGACAATCTAGGCTTTAAGCTTTGACGTATGATGTAGAGCTTCTCGCGACCGCAAATTCCGATCTAGGCAAACTGGATCCCAAAACCCGTAAGCGCATACTTGATAAACTGTCCTGGTTCACGGTTAACCTTGATGAAATTAGACAAAAAGCGCTGAAACCACCCTATGAGGGTATATTCAGGCTTCGTTGCGGTGATTACAGAGTAATCTATGTCTGCGACAGGAAAAATCGCATGATTACAGTTCATAGGGTCCAGCACCGAGTTATGGCTGAAAGTAGTGCGTGAGGGTTTGGGGGGAGATTCATTTCGCGGC
>VXPI01000294.1 GCA_009839585.1 Gammaproteobacteria bacterium | reverse complement strand
GCAACTGCCTGGTGTTCGACAGGCGGCAACTCCGGGACAAGCCATGGCTGACCGGTCTTGACCGGGCAATCCGGGAAAATCCGGATTGCGAAAGGGGGGTGATGACCCGGCAAGGTTGGGCATATTCGGCAAACGGGCCGAATTCGCATGGCGAAAATCCCGAGTTGCTCGTGCAGGTCGCCGAAGGCTTGTGCGACGGACCGCAAGGCCTGCATTGGTATGGCCATGTATTCCTCATGCCCGATTGCGGCGGGTCGGAGTGCTGGATCGCCATTCTGGTGAGAACCTGGCTCCGACTGGATTCACACAGTGCAGAGTCGGTACTCAAGGACTACAGGCATGTCATCGCTGAAAAAAACGCTTACGACCCCGGCTATAAACAGGAGGAAGACGACATTGCCAGCCGGCACGATAGTTTCGAAGATGCCGTCGAAGCCCTGACCGCAAAGATCGGAAAGTTTCGTCGTGACCTGCGGGATCCGAGGGTCGTGAGATGTGAAGAACCCTGGGACGGAGTCGTGATTCCCATTGAAGGGCCTCCGCCTGACAGTGAACTGGACCTGCGGATCTGGCAGGTCTACGGCTTCATGGAAAACCTGTGCAGCGAGTTGGGAAAGCGAGGAACATAGTGATGACAATACCCCTTTCCCCTGCAGAATCGCCTTGTTTCATGAAGCAGTTCCGGATTATTCAGAATCCAGCCGATGCTGCCTCGTCGACTTTCCAGGCGGTGGAATTCATTGCCGGGAAGATCCGGGAAGAAAGCTGAGGGGAACGGGGGAGACAAGATCGATGCAGTATGCAATCATCCAGAACCGGGTGCTGTCGGCGGAGGAATACACTGCGCTGATGACTCATGGCGAGCATATTGCCGACCGGACTCCCGAGGCCGGCGGGATGTCGCTGCAGCTCGTCTACGGAGCACTCAGGCCCCAGTTCGGGGAAACCCCGATGGATGCCATGGCAGAAACCCGCAGGACGTGCGGATGCTGGTACGGAACAATCGACGGCGAGCGATGCGTCCTGAGCACCCTGGTCGACATCGAGTTCCACGATCCGCTTTTTCGCGGCCATGCAGTTGATGTCCCCTTCTCGGCGCTGCTGCACACGGATCTCGACATCGGCGCAAGGCGGAACCGGTCCATTCCCCTGTTCGTGCGCTACGAAGGACTCTCCCCCGCACAGAACCTGCTCGACCGGCCGGCAATCCTGTGTGTCTGCAGGAGCGAGCGGCGCATGCGCACGCCCCTTGCCGAATCCGGATGGCGCAATGCGATTGATTCCGGCCGGGCGGCCGAGAGCGCGAGGCAATGCCGGTGAGCGGGTACATCAAGTTGCTGGGCAACGCCCTCAAGGCCAATCCGGACACGCGCTGGAGCGGCATCCTGTCCGCGCACAGGGTCGTCGAGACGGAAAGCGGATACCTCTCCTTCAACCGCGACCGGGAACTGCTCGCCCTGGTATCCGACGATCCCGAAAAAGGCTACGTCTACGGACATGTCCTGCGCGTTGATCCGGAGGATCAGGAACAGGCTTCCCGGAGCGGGGCGGTCTGGGCGGCACTGCTGCTGTTTGTCCACGAGCGACTCGATGCAGACACCGAAGATCTGCTGTTCCAGCGCTGCCGGTACTGGATACAGACCCGGGGGAGGTACAGTCCCTGCCATGCCCAGGAGAGGGACGACGTGTTCGTTATGGCAGACAGCTTCGAGGAAGCCGTCGCTGCACTGGCGGAGATGATTCGCCGCTTCGACTACGAGCTCCGGCTCGGCCCGCGCCACGACCAGCTCGACGGCGAAACCCGGTACGTGCTCGACATGCGCTGCTTCAGCGCCTACGGCGGCATCATGGCCAGCTGGGACGGCACCGATCCCGCATCGGAGAAAGGACATGAACCCTGTCCCTGAATCAACGACCCTGGCAAAGCTCCCGGTCCAGCTTCCGGTAGGCCGGCTCGGATATCCAGCCGATGTCATCCCGGTTCCGTTCGATCCGGGAGTCGGCAATCCGGAAGGTCCGTATCTTGTGGATGTCGACCCCGGTGTCGGCAAAAGCCGGACGCAGTTCGTGTTTCCCTGGGAATTCCCAGATCCGGTTGAGCGGCTGGGTGTGGGCGAGATGAATGATGAAGCGGAAATCGAATCCGAAATCGAGACGCCTGACCCTGTTCCTGTTCGCCACCGCATGAAAATCGATCAGGGTCAGCAGGACATAGGGCACGAATTCCAGGCGGATCGCGCTGTATCGCCATATTCTCCGCCGGTCCGCCTCCCGGACCATGGCGATGAATTCGTCCGTGCTCACGCTGCCGGCGATGCGGGTGCAGACGTTGAAGGCAGTCTTCAGGTTGCGTTCCTCGCAGAATTCCCTTCTCAGCCTGTCGCCCCGGGGAATGTCCCAGCGGTCTGCCCAGACGTGCCGGAAACGCGGATTCGGATTCGGGGAATAGGGACAGTCCGAAGCATCGACACCCTTGCGATGGTAGAAGTGGCTGACCAGTCGGCCTTTCGTAACCCGCGGCCCCATGTCCCGGCCGCAGGCGAGGCATTCCGCCCACTCGGCCGTCCCGTCGCGCACTCTCTGCCGCCACTCCGGCCCCTCGATCTGGATGAACTTCTGGGGAGTGACTACTTCCCGTCTTCTTCTGTGCAGCGCTTTTTCCGACATGGAAGATGTCCTGAAATATCCGGAATTCTCGATGATACTGCATCAGGAGCGTCTCCGCACGGGCCGGTGAGATGGAATCAATCACATCCCACATCGGAGGTGCGGCCATGAACACCCTGCACCGGGACGAGAAGATGCTGGTGAACCGGGGGATGGCGGAAATCGACTGGCTGCACAAGCGCGTGATCCGGGAGATCATGCTCATGGCCGCGCTCCTGCTGCTGGCCCTGCTGCTGGTACCCAGGGCATTGGCACAAGAGGCCATAACCGGCTACACCGTATCCGGACTGCCCGTGCCGATTCCGGCAGGCCAGCGTTCAGTTACCCGGGTCATCGAACTCGACCGGATCGTGCAGATCGAGAATGCGCTCGCATCCGGTCTGGAGAAACTGGACCCCGAAGTGGCGGTACAGACGGCCCGAAGCCGCCTGACCGACCGGAACCGCCAGGGGCTGATCCTGGCCTGGCAGGGCCTCGCCCGCGTACAGGGCGGCGAGATGGCATGGCTCCCGGCGATCGTCTTCGACGGAAAGGCCGTGTGGTACGGCACGGATTTCCGGCGGGGACTCGCTGCCTACCGGGCCCGCTGTCCCGAAAACCAGGAGTGTCAACCATGATTGTTTCTGGTAGAATAACCGGGCGAGGACACAACAAAAATAGGCTATTGCTCTCTTTCATGGCGGTAGCCTGCCTCCATGGTGTCCTCGCAACCTCCGCGGGCCCCGCCGCCCGAACAGCCGGGGCAGTAGGACCCGGCAACACAAAGCGATATAAATGAGTAAATCTCACACAATTCGAAAAAGAACGGAGAAAAAAAA
>VXPI01000084.1 GCA_009839585.1 Gammaproteobacteria bacterium | reverse complement strand
AATCTGCCCCGTCAAACCCCTGCCTGACCACTCGGCAGGGGGCGAGTAGTTACCTCATATGTAAAATTCAACAAGAGAATACCTGTCATGAAGAAAATCTTTTTTGCGACTCTGTGTGCAGTGATGGCATTTGCCGGCACCAGCAATGCTGAGACAATCAACTGGGCACGAGCCGGCGACAGCCTTACCCTTGATCCGCATGCCCAGAATGAGGGTCCTACTCATACTCTGGCTCATCAGATTTATGAAACACTGATTATGCGCGATATGACCGGCGCACAGGTTCCCAATCTTGCCACCGACTGGGCGCCTTCACCGGATGACCCCAATGTCTGGACATTCAAGTTGCGGGAAGGAGTGACTTTTCACGATGGGTCTGCCTTTGATTCCGAGGATGTCGTGTTCAGTTTTGAACGGGCCATGACTCCGAATTCTGACATGAAGGAATTGCTGTCTTCAGTCAAGGAGGTTCGTGCAGACGGCAAATACGGATTCGAAATCGAAACCAATGGTCCGAATCCAGTCTTGCCAGCCAACCTGAATGATATCTTTATCCTGGACAAGGGTTGGACCGAGGCGAACAATACAGTGGAAGTGCAGGATTTCGAGGGCGGTGAGGAAACCTATGCCTCCCGCAATGCCAATGGCACGGGGCCCTACATTTTGACGGAACGGGTACCCGATGCCAAAACCGTGCTTGAAGCCAACCCGAATTATTGGGGTATCGGCACTTTTCCCCTGCATGTGACCAAAGTCAACTACACTCCGATCAAGAACGCTGCGACAAGAGTTGCTGCCCTGCTCTCGGGTGAAGTTGACTTCATTCAGGATGTTCCGGTACAGGATCTCGGCCGGGTCGATGACGACCCGAATCTAAAGGTTCTCAATGCTCCGCAAAATCGGGTCATCTTCTTTGGCATGAACGTGGGAGATGATGATCTGGTTTCGGATGATGTCGAAGGTGCAAACCCGTTTGCTGACAGGCGCGTTCGAGAAGCCATGAATATTGCAGTGAATCGTGATGCAATCAGGCAGATTGTTATGCGCGGACAATCCATTCCGGCAGGTATTATCAATCCACCTTTTGTCAATGGCTATACAGATGCGCTGGATCGGATTCCTGCATACGACATTGACAAGGCCAAGTCATTGATGGCCCAGGCCGGTTATGGCGATGGGTTTACCATCACCCTGAACTGTCCGAATGATCGTTATATCAATGATGAAGCGATTTGTCAGGCTGCCGTCGGCATGTTTGCGCAAATCGGAATTACCGCCAACCTGGACGCAAGGCCAAAAGCCCAGCATTTCCCATTGATTCGTAATTGGGAAACTGATTTCTTTCTGCTGGGCTGGGGTGTTCCGACTTATGATTCCGAATATATCTTCAACTTCCTGGTGCATACCAAGACCGATAAACGCGGTTCATGGAATGGCACCCGCTATTCGAATCCGGAGCTGGATGCGAAGATCGTCAGCCTGGGATCGGAAACCAATCTGGCTACACGCGATGCAACCATTGCCGAGATCTGGCAAGAAGTACAGGATGAAATTCTTTACCTGCCAATCCATTTTCAAGTGTTGAACTGGGGCATGGCGAATCGGGTAGAGACCCTCGTAGCACCCAATGATCGTGCGGTATTCAAATACATGGAACTCAAATAATGATTGCAGTGGGAAGCTGGTCGTAACTGCATCCAGCTTCCCGCTACGACGGTATTTTTCTCTCTTCTTACACCAAATACGGGACTGAACATTGCTTCTGTGTCTGGTTCCGGTCATTGATGCGAAAGAGGGCGCTTCAGAAACCACTCCTGTCCCGGTAGGCGGTAGCACAACTCAGGTACGCTACCGGGCAAGCCGAAGTGCCAGTCCCCCAATCAGGACCTGATCCAAATGCTGTCCTATGTCCTTCGAAGGGCATTACAATCGGTACTGGTGCTGCTGACTGTTGGTCTCGTGGCATTCTCCATGTTCCGGTTCGTTGGCGACCCAGTCGAAAACCTGCTGGGACAGGAACGCACCGATGCCGATATTGAGCGGTTGCGTGAACAGCTGGGGCTTGAAGATCCTTTTCCGATTCAATACTGGGAATTCCTGACCCGCGCAGCGCAAGGTGACCTGGGAATCAGCTTTCGACAGGGTCGTCCAGTGGTGGATATTTTTATTGAACGTCTGCCAGCAACACTGGAGCTTGCATTTGTCTCCGCTGCGTTTGCCTTCCTGTTTGGCGTACTGTTCGGAATTTATACGTCCATTCGGCGCAAGGGGTTTCTAACCAATCTGATTCTCACGGTTTCCCTGATCGGGGTATCGCTGCCTACATTTCTGATCGGGATACTGTTGATTTATGTATTTGCGGTTGAACTTGGCTGGTTGCCAAGTTTTGGTCGCGGCGATGTGGTACAGATCGGTTGGTGGTCGACCGGGTTCCTCACCGAATCCGGACTGAAGGCATTGATTTTGCCTGCCCTGACACTGGGCCTTTATCAGATGACCCTGATCATGCGTCTGGTGCGTTCCGAAATGTCCGAAGTCCTGAGGCAGGACTATATTCGTTTTGCGCGGACCCGTGGCTTGTCTGATCGAGCGATCTATTTTCGTCATGCGGTCAAGAACACCCTGATTCCCGTAATTACAATCACCGGTTTGCAGCTCGGTTCAATCATTGCGTTCGCCATCATTACAGAGACGGTGTTTCAGTGGCCGGGTGTTGGACTGTTGTTTATCGGTCCAGTTCGTGGATATTCCGGTCATGGCTGCCTACCTGATGATGATTTCGGTGATGTTTGTGGTCATTAACTTCATTGTCGATATGCTCTATCTGGCTATCGACCCCCGCCTGAGGGATGGTAAAACTTCATTCAGCTGATGATTGACCGTCTATACAGAATATGGGACAGTGATCTTTGCTGGTCTTTCCGGCAAAGCCCGGTCGCCATGGTCTCGGCTAGCATATCGATTGTTCTGATTCTTTGCGCGGTCCTGGCGCCCTTGATTGCGCCCTATAACCCCTTCGACCCTTCCACCCTGAACCTGATGAACGGATTTTCCCGTCCCATGGAACCGAACGCATTTACCGGCAAGACTTTTCTGTTGGGCACGGATGATCAGGGTCGGGATATGTTCTCGACTATTTTGTATGGCATGCGGATTTCCCTGTTTGTTGGATTCATGGCCGTGATTTTTGCCATGGTTCTGGGGGTTTTACTGGGTCTTATTGCCGCCTATGTTGGGGGGCGGACCGACGCAATCATCATGAGGGTGGCCGACGTACAACTGACTTTTCCGGCAATACTGGTTGCCATCTTGATCTTTGGTATTGCAAAAGGGTTTACGCCGGTGCACTTGCGTGATCAGATGGCCATATGGGTATTGATTCTCTCAATCGGCCTGTCTGACTGGGTGCAGTTTGCCCGCGTAGCACGCGGGGCAGCAATGGTTGAAAACCAGAAAGAGTATGTCGAGGCACCGATCCTGCTCGCCCCTAAACCGGGGGGT
>VXPI01000235.1 GCA_009839585.1 Gammaproteobacteria bacterium | reverse complement strand
GTCTGGCATAGTAGTCCTTTTTGCGATCCCGGCCATCTTCAAGGGCTTTTTCAAGCAAGCCCCCTTCAATTTTTCCTCCATTGTCGTAAATTACGCGTACAGCTGCCACGGCTACCCGGTTGATGTGTTGCGGCCATCCTTGCGACAATTCGACCAAGCGTTCTATCCATATCTCCCGGTCTTGTTGCAGGCCAACAAATTCATAAGCATCGAACATGCTTTTGATCGCATCGGATGTATCAGCTTCGCTTAACAGACGGAGGTTTGCAACTCGTTCATCCGGAAGTCTTGAAAGACCACACTTCTCCAATCTCACTTCGGTATCGCCTAAACCAAAAAAAGCGGCTATCAGGGGAATTCTTGAGGGCGGTTCATTCAAGCAGTCCAGTACGCCACGGGTTGATGGCTCATCAGGAGTGTTCTGTGCTTCATCAATAAATGCTACCACATGAAAGTTTTCCAGTAGCTTTGATGCATTTTGAAAAATACGTTGTGAAAGCTCGTTTGTATCCCACTCGCTTTGCGGTTTCCCTCCTACAGAAAAACCGGCAATGCCAATCCCTCTTTGGGATAGTTCTTGATAGAGTTTTTGGCCAAGGATCAATAGATTCTTCAACTCGTTGGCGCTGGTATCGGATATCGCATCGGATAATCGTGCGCTTTCCGCATTAACTGCATCAATAATCAACATTACAACTTCAACAGTAGATTTCAGGCTTTCCGGCTTAATCTTGACCGCTACCCATGGATTATTGGATGTTGAATGCTGGCGAACTGCTTCCATGCATTCGCCCAGCAGGGCAGTCTTGCCTGCGCCCGGGGGGCCTTGAAAAACTATGGTGCCACCACCGATATGCCCTTCTCCAAGACTTGTAACCGCATCACGGAAAACCTTGTATTCCAAATCGCGTCCGCGGAAAAAGGGTTCCCTGCCGACTTCAGCGCGATCGGTAAGCTTCAGCCATTCCTTCAACGGTAATGGATCAACAGGCGGCGGTTTCGGGAAAGGGTTTTGTTTCATGCACAATCATGCCATGCTCAAGTTTCGGCTATGCCAGGAAAAACTCTGGAATACTGTAATAATGGCAATATTATATGAAATAACTGAAATTATTCACGTGGCCCGGAAGGTTCGGCCCCATAGGCAAAAGAAGAACCGACCAAACGCCGGTGTCGCTGGAAAAACGGCATTATGAAATGCGTAGGGTGAAACTCGGAGATAAGGTTGATGACCGATCAAAAATCAATCTGTTGCGGGATAACTGGAAAAATTGAAATGCACCCCGCAACGAGCATGAAAAGTGTGAGCATAAAAAACAAGTCGCACATGTAATACCCATGTAAACCATCCTGATTTATGCGGCTTCACAAAGAACTTACAGAATTTCCGTATTTCGGACCGCTCCTTTGGATGCACTGGTAGTCATGGCCGCATAAGCCTTGAGTGCGCTGCTTACTGTACGCTCGCGCTTGGGCTTCCAGCCATCCTTGCCGAGTTTATCCATTGCATCCCGACGAGCTTGAAGAATTTCATTGTCTACCGCCAAATGAATGCGGCGGTTTGGAATATCAATCTCAATACTATCACCTTCCTCGACCAGTCCAATTAAGCCTCCTTCAGCTGCTTCGGGAGAGATGTGACCAACAGACAAACCCGAAGTGGCACCGGAAAAGCGACCATCAGTAATCAGTGCACAAACCTTACCCAAGTTCTTGGATTTGAGATAGGTGGTCGGATATAACATTTCCTGCATTCCAGGCCCGCCCTTTGGCCCTTCGTAACGAATAACTACAACATCGCCTGGCTCGATCTGATTGCCGAGGATACCGTCGACAGACGCTTCCTGAATCTCAAAAATTCGTGCTCTCCCCGAAAATATCAAAATACTCTCATCAACCCCCGCAGTCTTGACAATGCAGCCTTCCTCAGCCAAATTTCCAAAGAGAACAGCCAGCCCTCCGTCCTGGCTGTAGGCATTACTGACATTGCGAATACAGCCATTTTCACGATCTATGTCCAATGACTTGTAAAGCTTGTCCTGACTGAAAGCGACCTGAGTGGGAACACCTCCGGGTGCGGCACGATAAAAATCATGCAAGTCCTGATTGTCTGAGCGACAAACATCCCAGGATTCGAGAGATTCTCCCATAGTCTTGGCATGCACGGTGGATGTTCCCTGATTTATCAGGTCAGATCGGTCCAGCTCGCCCAAAATACCCATGATTCCCCCAGCCCTGTGAACATCTTCAACATGATAGTCGGGGGTTGATGGCGCGACCTTGCATAGATTTGGAACCTTACGACTTAGTCGATCAATATCCTTGATAGTAAATCCGACCTCTCCCTCACGGGCAGCCGCCAGCAAGTGCAAAACCGTATTTGTTGAACCACCCATGGCAATGTCCAAGGACATGGCATTTTCAAAAGACTTGAAATTTGCGATGTTTCTTGGAAGCACCGACTCATTTTCTTGCTCATACCATGACCGGGCAAGAGCGACGATGGTGTGACCAGCCTGAACAAACAACTTTCTTCGCTCTGCATGGGTTGCGACAATCGTACCGTTTCCCGGTAAGGCCAAACCCAGAGCCTCGGTCAGACAATTCATTGAATTGGCAGTGAACATGCCCGAGCAGGAACCACACGTCGGACAGGCAGATCGTTCCATTTCCAGGCTTTCTTCATCGGTCACGTCGTCTGCAGCAGCTACCGTCATGGCATCGACAAGATTTACAGCCTGTTCATGATCCCTCCAGGTAACCTTGCCGGCTTCCATAGGTCCGCCTGATACAAAAATAGTCGGAATGTTCAGGCGCATGGTAGCCATCAGCATTCCCGGCGTGATCTTGTCGCAATTGGAAATACAGACCATGGCATCAGCACAATGTGCGTTTACCATGTACTCTACAGAATCTGCGATGATTTCCCTTGAGGGCAGGGAATACAGCATGCCACCATGACCCATCGCTATACCGTCATCTACTGCGATCGTATTGAATTCCTTGGCGACACCTCCAGCTGCCTCAATTTCCCGTGCAACGAGTTGCCCAAGATCCTTCAGGTGAACATGACCGGGTACAAATTGCGTAAACGAATTTGAAACAGCAATGATGGGCTTGTTGAAGTCTTCATCGGTCATTCCGGTCGCTCGCCATAAGGCTCGAGCACCGGCCATGGTTCGGCCACGTGTGGTTGTCCAGGATCGATAATCAGGCATGGTTTTGCTCAGGGTTTACGTAAACATGATATTTTACCAAAATCGCAAAATCTCGGCGAAGGTTGTTTGTCCGAGATTTTTGTGTTGGAGCAAATGCCTCGAGATGAATTTATAGCGGTTTTTTGCCATTTGATGGAATAGAATCTTGATGAACCTTGTCACTGAAGCCATGACTTTATTTTGACTTGAAGAGCTTGGTGTTGACTCAAGGGTTTGCTTGCCGATTAAGGTAAAGAGAAAACAGTCACATCACTCTACAAGGGGTTGACTTTAAATCGCAAACTTCCGCA
>VXPI01000170.1 GCA_009839585.1 Gammaproteobacteria bacterium | reverse complement strand
TTATAAGTGACAGACCCAGGCTGTTGGCCAAAGACTCACGGGTTTTGGAAAGAAAACCGAACAATCCCTTTTTTTGCTTCATGATTACACGTTGAGGTCACGAATTTGTGAAAAAATATGTGCCTGCCGACCGATTCTATCGATATGGTACCATCTGTGCGGACATTCCATATTTGATGATGCAGACAACTTCGTGTGAGCGGTAAAGGCAAAGTCCGAATTATCGGAGGCAAATGGAAGCGGCGTACCTTGCATTTTCCATCCTTGCCGGGTCTCAGGCCATCGCCCGATGCCAGCCGTGAAACCTTGTTCAACTGGTTGAGTGCCAAAATCGTTGAAAGTCATTGTCTGGATTTGTTCGCAGGAAGTGGTTCGTTAGGGTTTGAGGCAGCTTCACGTGGTGCATCCCGGGTTGATCTGGTGGAATCTCACCCGGCCGCATACCGTGCCTTGGCCAAAAATTGTCAAACAATACAAACCGGACAATCGGTAGCTGTCCATCACCAGGATGCCATACGTTATCTGGAACGGACCAAGATGCAGTATGATATTGTATTCCTTGACCCTCCTTTCAGGAAGAATATACTTCCGTTGGCACTTGAAATACTGGTTAGACAAGAACGACTCAGGGAACCGGCGATCATTTATGTGGAATTTCATTCTGACCAATCGCTTTTATCCTTGCCCGAAGGATGGACCATTACGCATCGTATGTGCCGAGGGAGATCAACTTCAGTATTGATTGACACTAATTCTCAAACCCAATGAGCAGAACCGCCATCTATCCGGGAACCTTTGATCCATTAACCAACGGGCATTCTGAAGTAGTCAACCGTGCCTGCAGAATGTTTGATCGGGTAATTGTCGCAATTGCCGATAACCCCGAAAAATCTCCCCTATTTTCGCTAGATGAAAGAATTGACCTTGCCAAGCAGGTGCTTGGAGAAACAGAAGGCATCGATATTCAGGGGTTCTCCGGACTATTGATTGATTTCGCGCAAGAGTGCCAGGCCCAGATCATTATCCGGGGATTGAGGGCTGTCTCTGATTTCGAATATGAGTTTCAACTGGCCTCCATGAATCGCAAGCTCGCCAAATCAATCGAAACCGTGTTTTTGACCCCGTCTGAACAGAACACGTTCGTCTCGGCAAGCCTGGTCAAGGAGATCGCAAAATATGGCGGGGATATCAGTCCATTTGTCGATACTGCCGTCCACATTGCCGTAAAAAACAAATTCTCCTGAATCTTCCAGTATGGCCCTGTTTATCACTGATGACTGCATCAACTGTGATGTATGTGAACCTGAATGCCCCAATCAGGCAATTTATCAGGGTGAGTTGATATATGAGATTGACTGGATACGCTGTACCGAGTGTGTTGGCCACTCGGAGAAAAGCCTTTGTGTCGAGATTTGCCCTGTCGATTGCATCCTGCCTGATCCGTCTCATCTGGAAACAAGAGATGAGTTGTTCTTAAAATACCAGCAGCTCATGGGAGTCCCGGATACCGGGAGTTCATGACTCTCGCAGGGTTCGGCAAGAAACTTGCCACTCTCGGCGAGCATCGTCGACATCGCCATGCGGTCCATGTCAGCGGCGATGCTGATTCCAGTCTGAGGGCTGCCCTTGAACTTGGCTCGGAAATCAGGCATGGACATCGCATTCTGTATGGTGAATCGCACCCTACTGCTGCAAGCCTGGGCTTTATCACTCTCAACAACAAGAAAGCCGCTCGTCAATATCTGGGGGGCGAACTGGGCTGTGTGGTCATTGATGGCCATAAGCTCTTTGACCCTGATGCGATCGGCATTCTGTCCGGATGCATTCGTTCCGGAGGAATGATGATCTTCGTAACTCCCCCCTTATCCGAGTGGCCGGGCACTGAAACATTGCTTTTGGATACAAAGGGCACGCCATCGGCTTATTTGAGTCGGATCGCGGGGATTTTGGGGAGTTGTCAACAGCTCGTTCGAGTTTCGGCTGAAGGCCTGATTGAGTCCTGCCTGCCTGAAATTGTTTCGTCTTCCATGCTGGAAATTGACTACAGTGAGCAAAAAGCCGCTATTCGTGCACTTAAGGCAATCAACATCCACCCCCCCACTGGAACGGTTGTCCTTGAATCGGACCGGGGGCGAGGCAAGTCTGCCGCACTTGGGATTGTGGCCCGGGAGCTGGTCCAGGAAAAAGGTTATCGCATTGGCGTAACCGGTCATGGGCGTCGCTCAACCGAGACCCTGCTTGCGCATGCCTCACGGGACTCGGGGGAAGTTGTAGAAAAAATTCGCTACTACTCCCCTGATCTATTGATTGAAACGAAACAGGACATTGACCTGCTTCTAGTTGATGAAGCAGCGACCTTGCCGCTATCCATCTTGAAGAAGTTGCTGGGCATGTATCCACATATTGCATTTGCTACCACAATCCATGGATATGAAGGTACCGGGAAAGGGTTTTCGGTCAAGTTCCATGAAATCCTGAATCAGCAAAAACCAGCGTGGCGGTTAATCAAGCTTGAACAGCCCATCAGGTGGGGTCGCAATGACCCGCTGGAAGCCCTGATAAACAGACTGTTATTGCTTGATGCTGAACCAGCCTCCGGTTTCGGACAAGAGCCGGTAACATCCACATCATTCCTTGAATATGATCCCGTGCGCCTGATTGGGGACGAAGAGAGGCTTTGCAGCCTGTATGCGATCTTGGCCCGAGCCCATTATCGCACTGCGCCATCAGACCTTATGCGAATTCTGGATGGCGGTGACTTGCGGATGTTCGGACTGGAAGATCAAAACAGGAATATTCTGTCCGTAGCCCTGATCGCAGTCGAAGGCGAACTACCACAAGAGTTGGTTGAGCAAGTCACTGTCAATCAACGCAGGCCAAAAAATCACCTGTTGCCCGTGGCATTGTGTACACAACTTGGTTTCTGTAAAGCGTTGACCATGCGCGTAGCTCGCATCATCCGAATTGCGGTCAATCCGAATGTCGCTGGACGATCCCATGGCAAACAGCTCATGTCCAGGATCATCCGCCACCTTGAAGCGGGTTTTGATCTAATCGGTGCCTCGTTTGGTCTCGATAGTCCGTTGCATGAATTCTGGATAGACTCTGGATTTTCACTGGTACGGATTGGCGTCCGAAAAAACCGCAGTACAGGCACTCACTCGGGACTTGTCATTCGTGGCTTGAGCGGCCAGGGAAAGAAATTGGCAACAGATGCTGCAAACCGGTT
Organism: Gammaproteobacteria bacterium; assembly: GCA_009839585.1. Taxonomy (GTDB): domain Bacteria; phylum Pseudomonadota; class Gammaproteobacteria; order Arenicellales; family Poriferihabitantaceae; genus Poriferihabitans. The sequence continues at coordinate 290 of VXPI01000170.1, read as the reverse complement.
TTCGGTAGTGGCTCAGTTTGAAAAATATTGTAAAAATCGCATATGCAATGCTATACTGATTTAACCAACCATTACTGGAGATTACGATGAAACGTCCGAGAGACACTAACCAGCTTGCAAAGACGGTGGTTGACATAGCCACTGGTCAAGCAGAGGATACAAAGCCAAAGGCTACACCAAAAAGAGCAAATGGCGGTCATGCCAGGGCAAGTTCTATGTCTTCTGAACGCCGTCAGGAGATTGCCAGAGCTGCAGCCTCTGCCCGTTGGGGCCATGACAATGGTTAGCCC
>VXPI01000319.1 GCA_009839585.1 Gammaproteobacteria bacterium | reverse complement strand
CGTTAAATCGATTCGCTCGGTGGCTGCTCCCGGTATAGCATCCATCAGCGTTGAAATGAGGTCGGGTACGGATATTGACCAGGCATTGGACCAGGTAGAGTCCGCGGTCAGCCGCATCCAGTCTTTTCCCGGCGCGGCCGAGCGTCCCCAGATTACAAAGTTGTCCACCCGCACGAGCATCATCCGTCTTGTCGTGTATGGCGATATCCCAAAGCGGTCGTTGAAGGAACTGGCTTACCAGATTGAGGATGATCTTGCTGCGCTGCCCGCAGTATCGAACGTCGAGACGAGCGGCACGTCGGACTATGAGATATCGATTGAAGTACCGCTGCGCCGTCTGCGCGCCCTGGGACTCACACTGGATGATGTGGCCGACGCGGTGCGTCGCGGTTCCCTTGACCTGTCGGCCGGCAGTATCAAGACCCGGGATACCGAAGTGCGCGTGCGCACCCTCGGCCGGCGATATGATCAGCAGGACTTTGAGAATCTTGTCGTTCTCAGTCGCAATGACGGGACCGTGGTGCGCCTCAGCGATATTGCGGAAGTGCACGATGGCTTTCTCGACAATGACCTGATTGTGCGCTACGACGGTAAGCCGGCAGCCTTTGTTGAGGTCTTCCGGGCGGAAGGTGAACCGGTGATGGCTGTCGCCGCGGCGGTGCACGAACACGTGGCAAACGTCATTGCGCCGTCCCTGCCCGAAGGTGTGAAAATCTCTATCTGGAACGACGATACCCAGACTTATTCGGAGCGGGTCGACATGTTGCTGAAGAACGGCTCGTTGGGGCTCATGCTCGTCCTTATCGCTCTGGCGCTTTTCCTCGAAATACGGCTCGCTTTATGGGTCGCGGTCGGACTCGCAACTGCGGGGATCGGCGCCCTGGCCGTCATGCTGGCATTTGACCTCTCACTCAACAACGTCTCCCTGTTCGTGTTCGTCCTTGCCATCGGTATCATAGTTGACGACGCCATCGTCGTGGCCGAGCACATCCATCACGAGCGGCAGCAGGGCATTCCGGGAGTCGCCGCCGCAATCCGCGGCGTTCGGCGGATCAAGAAGCCCTTGACTTTTGCCGTGCTGACATCCATCGCCGCGTTTACGCCCGTACTCTTCGTGCCCGGGGGCATCGGTGAAATATGGAAAGCGTTGCCGATAGTCGTCATCGCCATGCTGTTGATCTCCCTTGTCGATGCTTTCTTCATACTTCCCAACCACCTCTCCCACCTGCACGGTCCGGAGTGGACGCCCACCAGTCCGGTTGAGCGGTTTTTCTGGCGCACCCAGCGCTACGTTGATCGCTTATTGAACAGGTTCGTGGAAGGGCCTCTGGATCGATCGCTCCGATTTGCGACACAACAGCCGGCAGTGGTGATGGCGGGCGCGGTCGGTATGCTTATTCTGAGCATCTCCCTGTTGCCGGCAGGTATCGTGCTGACTACTTATGCCGATGTAATCGAGGGCGACTTCGTGAACGCGAGCCTTGAGATGCCGGATGGGACTACCGCGAGCAGGACGCACAAGGTGGCCAGGGAACTGGAGGAGGCGGGGAGACGCGTCGTTGCCCGGTTCTCTGAGACCCGGGCTGATGGAGCGCTCCCCCTGCTCTCGGGAGTCGTCGTCACCGTTGGCCGGGAACCTCGCGTTGAGGGTGGGGGATTGTTACCGAAACTCACGCTGAACCCTGAAGCCAACGTTGCCGGCATCGAATTCAAGCTCGTGAGCGCGCAGCAACGAGATATCTCCGCGGTAGATGTCGCGCAAGCCTGGAGGGAGGAGGTGGGTATCCTGCCCTACGTGCGCAGCATTGCCATCAGCGGAGATGTCGTCGACTTCGGCAGTCCCGTTGAGGCGGTGCTTTCTCATCCGGACCCGGACCGTCTCGTCCAAATAGCAGGTTCGGTGGTCAGCGAATTGCGCGGACTGGAGGGCGTGTATGACATACGCTCCGACCACGCGCCGGGTGTCAGGGAGATACAACTGGAGTTGAGGGAGGAGGCGCGCACACTTGGACTCACGCTGGAAGACCTGGCCGTGCAGGCGCGCGCGGCATTCTTCGGCGCTGAAGCCCTGCGGGTGCAGCGAGACCGGGAAGAAGTCCGGGTCTATGTCCGCCTGCCCAAGGGTGAACGCGACGCCATCACCGATGTTGAGGCATACCTGATCCGCACCCCGGGCGGGGCGGAAGTACCGCTTACCCAGGTAGCGCGCTTGAACACGGGTATTTCCCCTCCGGAAATTCGGCGCAGGGACGGCCAGCGCGTCGTCACCGTGATCGCTGAAGTGGACCCGGCTGTGATTTCCGCTAATGAAGCAAACAGCATCCTGGCGAATTCCATCCTCGCTGACCTGTCAGCCGCCAATCCCGGTCTGACCTACATATACGGGGGTGAACAGCAACAGCAGATTGAATCGCTGGGCGCGCTGTTCCGCAGTTTTATACTCGTGTTGCTGTTTATGTTTGCGATGCTGGCCATTCCCCTGCGCTCCTACAGCAAGCCGATCATTGTCATGGCCATCATTCCGTTTGGCATCATCGGCACGATCCTGGGGCATTGGGTGCTGGGTGTGCCCGTGAGCGCTACGTCCATGATCGGCTTCTTCGGTTTGAGCGGAGTCGTAGTGAACGACTCCCTTGTCATGATCGATTTCGTCGATCAGCGACTCAGGGAAGGCGCTCCCCCGCGGACCGCGATTATTGACGGCGCAAAGGAACGTTTTCGGCCCATCATGCTGACCTCCGTGACCACCTTTCTCGGCTTCACGCCTCTCATTCTCGAACGGGCCATCCAGGCCCAGTTCCTGGCCCCCTTCGCGGCCACGCTTGGGGTCGGCATCCTTATTACGACAGCGATTCTCATGCTCTGTGTGCCCGCCCTGTTGGCGCTCTACCTGCGCGTCAACCGGCTGCGCGGGAGCTGATGCGTTTGACTTTTCCGGCGGGATTAAAAGTGGCCGCGATACCTGCCGGCGCCGGGGGAATGCCGATAAGGAATCCCTGCTGTCTCAGGAAGGCAGTTCGCGCCTCTTTTCTGCGACGACGAACTTGAGACTCTTCCTCGGCGCCAGCGACGGGATCGGGTTTAAACGCAACTGGTAGTTTTCGGGGGACAACTCAAGGTTGAAATAGTGCGCAATCAGCAGCAGGTTAAGCGCCAGTTGCAACTCCACCCAGTTCTGACCGAGGCAAGTGTGGGTGCCCAGCCCGAACGGCGCGTAGCCGTGGCCGACTTGTTCCTTGCGTTCCGGGAGGTAGCGGTCGATATCGAACGAAAAGGGGTCCGGGAAGACGTCATCCATATAATGCGTGGCTGTCTGGGCAATGAAAAGCCGCGTTCCTACCGGGGGCGAATATCCTTCGAGCGTGAAGGCATTCATTACGTTCCTGACCTGCATCGGCACGACCGGGTACATACGCTGGCACTCCATAATGAGGCGGTGAGTGGTATCCAGGCTGAATTCCTGGACCTCCTCGCCTACCGGTTCGCCGTTGGCAAAGAACGTTGCGGCTTCCGCCTGTAT
>VXPI01000015.1:2191-3521 GCA_009839585.1 Gammaproteobacteria bacterium | reverse complement strand
ACATAGTAGCAGCCCTCGTTGCGGAGATTGGCAAACGACTGATAGCCGATCGGCAGCGGACGGCGCCCGGTCTGGGTTTTCACATTCATCATATAACCATCATAGCATAGCAGCGTGGACTTGTATTGATAGGTGGAACTGTATCGATAGAATAATGCAGGAACAGTATTTTCAAATGAGTCCCTCGGCCGGGCAAAATGAGCAGTCAAGCAAGATCAAGTGTCACTGATCGCCCCCCTGCCGAGTGGTCAGGCAGGGGCGAGCAGTTATCATATTTAAAATATTAAACATTAACAGGAACCCGAACAAGACTGAGAAGCCCAGACCCAGCCCGTTTGATTCCAGCTATCAGCTAGGCAAGCGGAGCAGGGAACAAAAGATCGACATGACTGGTACCGATATGAAAACGTTGCGAGGGGCGTTCTTCATTCGATCTGCCAACAAGTGGCAGGCAACCCGTCTTGACCGGCTCCGGTTTCAGTATTTTTCCCAGGAACTTGCAGGCGATTCTCTATCGTGAAGAGAGATTTTTCGAAATTCCAGACTATCCATGCATTCTCAATTCAGTCGGAATGTCTTATGCATGGGGGTTCCCGGAATCGAAACCTCGCTGTTGCTACTCTGTCTGAAGCGCAATAATCGGATCAAGGCGAGCAGCCTGGTTGGCGGGCTGAATGCCAAAAACAAGCCCCATCATGATCGCAGAACCTACACCGCTTATGATTGAGATCATTGAGATGGAAAAATCCCAGCCCGTGAACCTGCATATGGCGTAAGTTACCGCCATTCCAAGCAACACTCCCATTGCCCCGCCGGTTACGGTCTGCAGGATCGATTCAACCAGAAATTGAACCTGGATGTCACGGCGACGTGCACCGAGCGCCCGGCGAATGCCAATTTCCCTGCGCCGCTCGACAACGGAAACCAGCATGATGTTCATGATTCCGATGCCCCCTACAATCAGGGAAATGCTTCCGATCGAAGCAAGGAGCAGGGTATAGATTTCTGCCTGTGCCTCCATCTGTGCAATTAGCTCCTTGGCGGTGATAATGTCTAGGCTGATGTTAGGCGATCGGCCGCGAAAATAGGTCTCAATGCTTTCGGTCACGGTTTCATGATGCATGCCGTCATCAGCCCTTGCGATCACGGTGTCGATCTCCAAATTTCCAAAGAGCCGTGCCGAGGTAGTTATGGGAATGAACACCGAGTTGTTGGCGTTGAAACTCACGGGCAGTCTGTAGCTTTCCTCCAAACGATCCAGTACGCCCACTATGGTGAAGACAATACCGGATATTTCTATGTTTTCCCCAACGATAACGAAAACCCCAGC
>VXPI01000015.1:0-2181 GCA_009839585.1 Gammaproteobacteria bacterium | reverse complement strand
ACCCCAGCCTCGCGCATCGAATCTGCGATATCGGAACCGATGGCTGCGTAATAGCGCTCAACATCCAAATCGGAAACAAACCGGCCGGATGCGAGAACAAACTGGCCGAGATCGGCAAAGGATTCCGTGATGCCTTGAATATCGCCATTTCCAATCTTTCTGCCGGAATACTGGAAATCCCCATGATTCAGAATCCTGGTTGCTGCCCGGGAGATTTCTGCAACTTGATGCTGTAGCATCAGGGCATCCTCCAATTTCAACAATCTCGTATTACTGCTCCTGGCCAGGTTGAACGATTCCCGAATGACCACCATGTCCGTGCCCAGGGCTTCGAATTCGTTTATTGCCTGATTTTTTGCAATCTTGCCAAGTGAAATCATCGTAATCACGGACGAAATACCGATCATGATCCCGATCACCCCGAGTGCTGTGCGCAATTTTGCCTTGCGCAGGCTGTCTCCTGCTTCTCGAATGCTGGCACCGAAAACTGAAAGGCCTCTTGACATAAGACAATTGGGAGATGGCTAAACGGCGTTGACGGATGTTTGCCGTTGCGAAGAAGATTCATTCCCGAATGTTCCCGCTACCCGTTCGTGCAATGTGCCGTTTTTCATGAGAAACTGGCGCAGACACTGATTCGCAACCTGAATATCATGAGTGATGATGAGTATGGTCGTCTGTCTTTTGACATTCAGACTCTTAAACAGTTCGAGAACTTCAGACGCCGTATCTGCGTCCAGGGCACCAGTAGGTTCATCAGCAAGCAGAATAGCCGGCTCACCGATCACGGCTCGGGCGATGGCGACACGCTGTTTCTGTCCCCCTGATAATTGATCGGGATGATGTCCGGCATGGCCTTCCAGACCCACCAAGCGCAGACATTCGAGGGCTTTTCTCATGCGCAGGGTTCTGCGGATGCCCCGATAAACCAGAGGCAGTGCCACGTTCTCCGCCACTGTCAGATGCGGCAGTAGATGAAATGACTGGAAGACAAAGCCGATAAGCCTGTTGCGCAGTTTTGACAATGCATTGTCACCCAGTTTCGAGGTATTGTGCCCATTGAGAAAACAGGAACCGGATGTGGGGCGGTCAAGTAGGCCAATGATGTTCATCAGCGTACTTTTTCCGCTTCCGGAACGACCCATGATTGAGGCAAAATCTCCTGATGACAAATTCAGGTCGACTCCTCTGAGGACTTCTGTGGAAACCGGACCAACCCTATATGTTTTCGATATTCCGACAAGACTCAGTACATTCTCTGTCACCATGAAACTCCTGATAGTAGCGGATATGTCGTACACCCGGGTCCGCAAGCATCTTCAATTGCTGGACAGCACAATCTGCTCGCCCGCATCCAGTCCATGAAGCACTTCAACCGAATCGAGCGTGGTAAGCCCGGTTTCGACAATTCGTTCTACAATATTTCCGGAAGGATCCAGGACCCGGATTCGTGCAGCATTGCCGAATTGCTCCACGGACTCAAGAGGAACCATTATTGCCTGAGCATTGCTGTATATAACGATAGTGACATGTGCCGACATTCCAACGCGTAGCCGCTCACGCTGAAACGGGTTGAGCTCTTTTAATTCCACAGTGATTTGAAATTGCGGAGGATTGCCGTGACGTGTCTGGAATCTTGTTTTTGAGGCGACATGCCTTACCGATCCTCCCAACCTTTCGTCCGGAAATCCCGGTCCGGAAATCCACGCAGTCTGGTTTGGCTTAATCTTGTTGACATCGACTTCGTCAACTGTGGTCTCCACCACAATTTGCTCAAAATTAGCAATGGTCAGCAGCAGCTCGCCAGTTGACAACGGCCGCCCAGTCGTCAGCGGTCCGGCATCCTTCCCTGCTGCCGGCTGTACCAGGCCTGAAATGGGTGCCTCGATAGTGCTATTGGCAATCCTTCCCCGGATATCGTCAAGTCTGCTTTTCGAGTTTTCAACTTCCAGTAACGCAACACGCCTTGCATCGTCATTATCCTTGGACATGATCAACTCGAAAGCATCCTGGGCAGCGTCGAAATCAAGCAGCAGGCTGTCATATTGCTGTTTTGCACTCTCATATTCCGAGGCCGGGATAATGCCTTCTTCCAAAAGGAAGGAAACCCGGTCAAGTCGCCGCCTTGCAGTATTCAGTGATATTCGGGCGCTCTGGAATCTGCGACGTGCATCGGACATC
>VXPI01000243.1 GCA_009839585.1 Gammaproteobacteria bacterium | reverse complement strand
ACCGCAGGCATGGATAGACGGGAACTGATCATCCCGGCTTCTGTACCGAAATCGATTCCAGTGACCTCGTTGTGACCGAGCAGGTCACTGACAAAGTCGATAACTTGTGCATCCTGTTCCGTATGAAGTGCCGGATATTGATTGAATACCTCAATACGAATATCGGAAGCCTCAAATTCATTCCGGTACTGATTTGCTATGGTATCGGCAGAATTTTGAAGCCTCTTTAGTAGCAGTTCCGTGTTATCGGATACAAGATTGCGGATTTCAAACTTGAATTCACAGTAATTCGGGATAATGTTAAGAGCGGTGCCTGCCTGGATTGTCCCAACATGCAACGTGCTGTGGGGCACCCCGAATCCCTCATGCAAAACCCCGGATGACAGCTCGTCGTGTAGATTTCTGATTTCAGCAATCATGTCGCAAGCGAGATAGATGGCATTTAACCCCTCTGTCGTCAGGGCTGAATGCGCGGATACCCCATAGCAACGACAAGTCATTCCTACCTTGCCCTTGTGGGCAATGCCGATCTTCATGGATGTGGGTTCACCGACAATACAGAATCTCGGTCTTGCATGATCCCCTTCCAATACATCCAGCATTCCGCGAATCCCGACACAACCAATTTCCTCGTCATAGGAAAATACCAGATGAACCGGTTCAGCGAGATTGGAAGCAGCTGCGTGAGGCACCATAGCCAGAACGCAGGCAACAAACCCTTTCATGTCAGTCGTACCACGGCCGTAGATTCGATCACCTTGTCGTGACACGCAAAAAGGGTCGACAGTCCAGTCCTGCCCCTCAACCGGAACAACATCGGTATGGCCCGACAACAAAACTCCGCCCGGCTTGTCTGGACCTATGACAGCATATAAATTGAATTTGGTCTTTTCGTCATTAGACACCAGAACGCTGTCAATTCCATAATCAGAGAGGTAGTTTCGAACATAATCGATTAGTTCGGCATTACTATCCTTGCTGATCGTTGGGAAGGAAATTAGCCTCGCCAGGATATCTTCACTGGATGCCATTAAATAGGTGTTGAAACATCAATTTCCGGTTTAATGAAAGCCCTGGATCCCAATTGAAAACCACTGGGAAACCGTTGCACGAATCTCGCCGCGAATTTGTTCAAATACTCCGGGATAGATGGTGTAATCGACAATATTGTCTTCTCCGATCACTTCCCTGGCCACACTATTAACACTGCCAAAGTCATCAATCAGGCCGAGTTCCCTAGACTTCTGCCCACTCCAGATCAAACCCGTGTAGATACTCGAATCATCCGCAATACGCCCTGAGCGTCCTGCCTTGACCGCTTCGATGAATTGTTCGTGTACATCATCAACCAGAGTCTGCATATGCTGGTAGTCCTTCGGTGTAGTCGGAGCAAATGGATCAAGAATCGTCTTGTTTTCACCAGCCTGTACAGACCGGCGTTCAATACCCAGCTTTTCCATCGCACCCGTAAACCCAAAACTATCCCAGATTACCCCGATTGAACCCACCAGGCTTGAAGGGTGTGCGTAGATATTCTCTGCCGCAACTGCGATGTAGTAACCACCCGAAGCACAGATATCATTGACCACGACATGAAAAGGCTTTTGCGGGTTCAGGGTTCTCAAACGAACAATTTCTTCATGGATACGAGCAGCCTGAACCGGTGTACCCCCTGGGCTGTTCATGGACAGAATAATCCCTTTTGCATGCTCCGACTCAAAGGCCGATTCCAGAGAACCGATAACCTTCTCCGAAGTATTCCTGTTGATCCCGATGACTCCCTCAATTGATATCAAGGCAGTATGAGACTCCGACAAACCCAGGCTGTCATCTTCGGCAATCCAGTAGGCAGCCAGTGTCAAATAGGTGATAAAAAACAGTTTGAAAAACAAGCCCCAGCGTCTGCGGGTCCTGCTTTCCTTGATGTAGTCACTTGCGACTTGTGACAGAAACAGATTGGTGGCGGTATCGCTCGATAATCCAGATCCAGACACCTGTTCTGTTGATTTGGAGGATCGTCGAAAAATCAAGGCTACTCTCGTCTCACAAATGTACTATTAGGCTAGTTCTGGCAATCATGTTGGGCATACGAAAACAAGGCATGCAAACCCGACCCTTCTCCAATTGAACAGCATTGATCAAGCGTCTTGTAATCCCAAGTGCGTTCGGAATATTCAAGCCTTGAGCCAAACAGGGTTTCAATGCCGGCAATGATCACCGGCACTGAACCGTTCAATCATGATGACTTCCGCATCCGGCTTGCCCAATATATTGAGTTCACTCCAGTCAATCCAGCCTTTCGAATAGTCCAGCTATGCCTTGACCACCGCCGATACACATGGTTGCAACTGCATAACGGCCGCCAGTCCGTTCAAGCTCGGAAAGCGCTTTTTCAGCAATAATCACGCCAGTCGCTCCAATCGGGTGGCCGATTGAAATACCACTTCCGTTAGGATTCAACTTGTCTTCCGGCAGATTCAAGTCTCTGGCCACAGCAATCGCTTGTGCGGCAAACGCTTCATTGACCTCCCATACATCGATATCATCCATGCTGATATCAATATCCTTGAAAAGGCTTTGCACCGCCGGTACCGGTCCAATACCCATGTATTTGGGTTCTACACCGGCAAAGGCATACTTGACCATCCGCGCCCGTGGTTTTACCCCTTGCGATTTTGCTTCGTCCGCACTCATCAAAACCATGGCAGCAGCACCATCATTGATGCCGGATGCATTACCGGCAGTCACTGAACCATCTTCCTTGAAGACCGGACGCAATTTTGCCATTTGACCGATTTCAGCATTGAAACGGATATGTTCGTCCTGGGTAAACTCGATTGTTTCCCTGCGACTTTTTATTTCAATCGGCAGTATCTGATCAGCGAAATGTCCGTTTTCCGTAGCTTTCTGGGCCCGTTGATGGCTGAGCACGGCTAATGCATCCTGATCTTCACGGCTCACCTCCCATTTCTCGGCGACATTCTCGGCAGTTACGCCCATATGATATTTTTCCATCGGGCAATGAAGTGCACCCACCATCATGTCGGATAACTTGCCATCACCCAGACGATTGCCAAAGCGTGCACCGCCGGCTAGGTAACCGCCTCTTGACATGACTTCTGTTCCACCGGCGACAGCTGTATGGCACAGCCCGAGCTGAACCTGCTGGGCTGCTGTTACGATTGCCTGCATACCGCTTCCGCAAAGCCTGTTCACGGTTACACATGGAGTGGAATGATGCAACCCTCCCTCAAGGGCCGCAACGCGCGAGACATACATATCCCTTGGTTCAGTGTGAATGACATTGCCAATGGCACAATGCCCAACCGACTCCGGGTCAATTCCCGCCCTTCGCACCGCTTCCTTTACGACCAACCCACCAAGAATACCCGGGGCGTGGTTTTTAAGGCTCCCTCCAAAATCGCCAACTGCCGTTCTAACTCCACTTACCACTACTACTTCATTCATGATTACATATACCTGTGTCTTTTAAACATCACCGAGCCCACCATAAGTAGTGGAAT
>VXPI01000098.1 GCA_009839585.1 Gammaproteobacteria bacterium | reverse complement strand
GGGCAGCAATGGTTGAAATCCAGAAAGAGTATGTCGAGGCAGCGATCCTGATCGGCCGTAAACCGGGGGTTATTATCTTTCGACATATTTTGCCGAACGTGGTATCGCCGATATTGGTAATCGCAACGATATCTCTCGCTCTTGCGATTATCCTGGAAGCAACACTGAGTTTTCTGGGGGTTGGCGCTCCGCCGACAGAGCCCTCACTCGGAACCCTGATTCGGATTGGCCAATCCTTCTTCTTTTCGGGCGAATGGTGGATTCTGTTTTTCCCGGCTGTAACCCTGTTGATGCTCGCTCTATCCGTCAATCTGCTCGGAGACTGGTTGCGGGATGCACTAAATCCGAAACTGGATGACTGATGGCTCTTCTTGAAATCAAGAACATGATGGTCGAGTTTCCGAACCGACGAGGCAATTTTACGGCTGTTGAAGACACTTCAATTGAGGTTGTCGCGGGTGAAATTCTCGGAATTGTTGGTGAATCGGGTGCGGGGAAGTCCACTATCGGAAATGCAGTCATGGGGTTACTGCAAGCCCCGGGACGGCTTGGTGCGGGTGAAGTCTATCTGAATGGAGACCGTATAGACGATCTCTCCGGCGAGCGGTTGCGGAAACTCCGGGGCAATCGGATTGGCATGATTTTCCAGGACCCCATGACTTCACTCAATCCGATCGAGACCATTGAAATGCAGCTCGTCGAAACCATCCAGGAGCACCTTGATCTGTCTCGGAATGAAGCAGGCAAGCGTGCTGTTGACCTTCTGGAGCAGGTCGGTATAGAAAATGCCAAAGAGCGAATCAAGCAGTATCCACATCAGTTCTCGGGAGGAATGCGTCAAAGGGTAGTGATTGCACTGGCACTATGTGCAGAACCGGAATTGATTATTGCCGATGAACCCACCACCGCTTTAGACGTATCGATTCAGGCACAGATTCTGGATTTAATCAAGGAGCTCTGTCGCGAGAAACAGGTCGGGGTGATTCTGATCACGCATGACATGGGGGTCATCGCCGAGACCGCAGACCGCGTCGCAGTGATGTACAAGGGACGGCTGATTGAGGTCGGATCAACCATTGACGTTATACGCAATCCGGGCGAGCCTTATTCGAAATCGCTGATTGCAGCGGTGCCTCCATCAAACAGGAAAATCGACCGATTTCCCAAAGTCGCCATGGATGACAGCGATGGTGGACAACTTCAGAATTTTGATCTTTCCAGTCACTGGCTAGGACGCGGGAGACGCTTCGAAGACACCAGTGATGCATTGATCAGTGTGCGGCATATCAGCAAGCGGTTTCCGCTTAACTCGGCAATTCTGAAACGGGATCGAACCTATATTGATGCAGTCAAGGACATCAGCTTCGACGTCATGCCCGGTGAAACATTTGGTCTGGTTGGCGAGTCCGGTTCTGGCAAGTCAACAGTTGCGCGCGTGATCACCGGTATTCATCCTGCGACATCAGGATCGATCATTTTTGCCGATACCGATCTTGCAAAAATCAAGTCAGGTGCTGAACGAAGACGAATTCGTCGCGATGTCCAGATGGTTTTCCAGGACCCCTACTCTTCGCTGAATGGACGGATGCGGGTGGGCACGATCATTGCTGAACCAATTATCGTCAACAAGCTCGCCAGGACCAAAGCCGAACGCGAGAGTGTTGTTCTGGACCTGCTTGATCTGGTTGGTCTTGGACGAGGCGCCGCACGAAAATATCCTCACGAGTTCTCAGGCGGGCAGCGACAACGTATCTCGATTGCCCGAGCGCTGGCCACGCGGCCGAGATTCCTGATATGTGATGAACCGACTTCGGCACTGGATGTCTCGATTCAGGCACAGATCCTGAATCTGCTGAAGGATTTGCAGGAGCAGCTGAATCTGACTTATCTGTTTATCTCGCATGACATGCCGGTCATGCGCCAGATGTGCAACCGTATCGGTGTGATGCGAAGTGGTGAACTGGTTGAGGTAAGTGAAACAGAGAACCTGTTCAACGATCCACAGCACAACTACACCAAGTCCCTGATTGAATTGATGCCGAAGTTCACAAAATAACAGACGTAGCCGGTCATCTTCTGCAAGCAGGGAGTCAGGGCTTGTGGTTTAAGTGACTTGTTCTGACGAGACGTGGTGTTTGATGATTTCGAACAAATGAGGCCGGTTATTGCGAACTTCATCGATATCCAGACCTTCAAGCGAATGCGGGAACTTCAACCAGGATTCCGTTTCATGAATATAGTAATCCGGTTCAAAATCGACGCGGTTCTTTGAAGGTTTGTAATAAGGGACCGCGATCTTGATTTCACGTGGGGCATTTTGCCGGGTCCTTGATCGCAGATGATTGATCACGGCCTGGATAGTAAACCCCGTGTCGAATACATCATCCACAATCAGCAGGCGATCCTCATGCCGGATATTCTTGATAAGATAGCTCATTCCGTGAATACGGATTTTTACCGAACGGTCATTGATGCCTGTATACGAGGAGGTGCGTATTGAAATATGGTCTATCTCCATATCGTGATAAGCCAGCATCTCCTGAACCGCGATTCCGACCGGGACCCCACCCCGCCAGATTGCAATCATGAAACTCGGCTGAAAGCCACTTTTTACAATCCGCACACCAAGACGAAATGAGTCTTCGAGTAACTGTTGTGCGGGAAGATACACCTTGCCGGTCATATTTCAAGGTCCATGATCAGTCATGTTAGGATTGTTGTTTGAATTCTCTTTGCAAGTTCTCTTGATTTATACTCAATTTGCCAAAAGAAATCATCATATATATCCCTGCGAACCGAAAATCAAGCCAGTAAGCCAACTCAACCTCGGGTTTATCCGCTTCAATCATGATCAGACCGATTAATTCCTGCAAACAATGACAAATAAATGGTTTATTGATGAAGAGATGTTGATAAACGATTCTTATCGACTGGCGGTCACCATTTACGAGAGCGGATTCAGGCCACGATTTCTGGTTGGTCTCTGGCGGGGCGGGTCGACTGTTGGCATTTATGTTCAGGAATGCCTGCAATATCTAGGTGTCGAAACCGATCACATCTCAGTCAGGACATCCTACCGGGGGATGGAGGATTACATGAAGAAATACGAGACCAATGCCGGATTAGCTGCACATGGCCTCAAATATCTGGTCGAAACCATGAATCATGACGACCCGTTACTTATTGTTGATGATGTGTTTGCCACTGGTCGACACATTGATGTCCTGATTCAACGATTGCGTTCGCGCATGAAACGGAACATGCCGACTGACTTCAGAATTGCAGCTCCGTTTTACAAACCCCAACAAAACCGCAGTAAACGAGAACCTGACTATTATCTGCACAGTACCGACGACTGGCTTGTTCTACCTTATGAGCTTACGGGGCTGAGCCATGAAGAAATTGTCAGGAATAAGCCCTGGGTAATACCAATACTGAACACAGGAAATGGATAGGAGAGACCAATTAGTCTGAACTTCCAGAGCCTGATCGACATATCCTGTTGTTTATAAAGGGATGATGCCT
>VXPI01000108.1 GCA_009839585.1 Gammaproteobacteria bacterium | reverse complement strand
CGCTTGTTGGGCCTGTCATACTGGCATGGATCGATAATGATCCCCGGATATCGATCGCCAAGAATTTCAAGTTCCACCAGTTGCCTGAGGTCGCCGTGTTCAGGACTGACAAATGCAAGAGCGTAATTGATTCCAGTTCGATGACCGTATTGTCCAGACGTTACCGACCCAATCAATTGATCTTCATAATAAACCGATGTTCCGGAATGGGCGCTGGCGTGATCGCAATCAACAGCAATTGAGACAAGTTTGCATCTTGGCTGATGTTCAAGTTGGCGGAGTAGTCCCTTCTTTCCAACAAAAAACGGTTTACTGAGTTTGACAAACCTTCCAAGCCCAGTCTCAATGGGGTTGTATTCCTGAATAAGGTCATGTTTCCAAGCCAAATAGCCTTTTTCGATACGCATGGATTCCGTTGCATACAAACCAAAATGTACGAGATCAAATTGCTCTCCTGCACTTACCAAGGCTTGCCAAACCCGCTTGAGCCGTGAATTTTCCACATGCAGTTCATAAGCCAACTCTCCTGAGAAACTCACGCCCATTGCGACCAGATATGTCTGGCCAATCTTTATCTCGCGAATTGTCATCCAAGGAAAATTCCCTGCTGAGAGAGAACTTCCGGTCAATACTGCGTTTAACAGTTCTCTCGATTTTGGACCTGCAACCACCAATGTTGTATGGCTCTCCGTCATTTCTGAAATCCGGACATCCTTGGGTTTATAACGATTCAGCCAATCTTTGTCATGCATTTCGGATGCCGCTGCCGAGCCATACCAGAAGGTATCTTCAGCAAGCCAGGCAATCGTTGCTTCGGAGAGAATATTGCCTGTTTCACTCAACAGATAACAAAGTCTTACATCGCCGACATGAGCAGGCATATTCCCGCAAATCATCGTGTCCAGAAAATCCCTAGATCCCGGCCCGCTGATTTCATAACGGTTAAATCCTGATACCTCCATTAACCCAACACTGTTTACCAATTGCCTGACCTCTTTGGCAACCACTTCCTTGGTTGGATTAAACTGATATCCAGGTTTATCGACAAACTCCCGGTCGGGTTTGAAGAAGAGGACCCGCTCCCACCCTGCTACGACCCCCCACTGGCAATTCAACCGGTCAAGCACTGAATACAGTGGTGTTGTACGCGCCTGTCGACTGGCTGGCCGGTATTCATGAGGAAGAACATAATGGAATTCGTTCTGATAATCCTCGATTGCTTTATCCAAAGTGAATTTTTGGTCGGCATAACCCGCAAATCGTCTTGGATCAAGATACCATGCATCCCATTCTGATTCACCATAGACAATAATTTCCGCCAGGATTTTGCCAAGACCTCCTCCCTCGCCAATTCCGGCTCTCAAGCCAAGGCAGGCGAAAGCATTTGGTACTCCCGGAATCGGACCTACAAGTGGTGCGCCATCCGGTGTATACGTTATGGGTCCGTTCACGACTGTATGTATTCCTGTTTCGGTGAGACAGGGTAGTCGCTTGAATATGCGTTCCATATTGTCGAGACATCGATCAAGATCGGATTCGCATAAGGATCTGGAAAATCCTGGGTCAATACCGTCTAGACCAAATGGCTTGCATGCCTGCTCGTAGACACCAACCAGCAGCCCATGCTTTTCCTGTCGAGAATAGAAATCGTCGCCTGGGTCCCGGATGATAGGAACTCGTTTCTCCAAGGATTCGATATCAGAGATAGGCTCGGTCAGAAAATACATATGCTCAAGGGAGACGATCGGATGACTGACGCCAAGCATATAACCGACTTCGTTGGCTCGATAGCCGCTGGCATTCACCAGTATTTCACAAACAATGCCGCCTTCCCGTGTATGTATCAAAAACTCGTCGCTTCTGGTTCTTGAGATTGATTCCACAGGGTTGAAGCGCTGGATTTCAGCCCCTGCATTGCGTGCATTTCGGGCTAATGAAAAACACAGTTGAGCAGGATCAATATCTCCGTCAAGTGGATCCCACCACGCGCCAAGCAACCCATCGGCTGAAATCAGAGGATGGCGATTCCCCACTTCTGATGGGCTGATGAATTCCATCTCAACGCCAACACCTGTTGCCATGCCGATGAAATGGTTGTAGCAATCAACCTGATCTTGAGTGTGCGCAAGGCGCATTCCACCGGTTATGTGATAGTTTATTGGATGCTCCCGGTCTGCGGACAGCTTGCGATATAGGTCAATGCTGTGTCTCTTCAGAGCTACCATGGTTTGATTCGCACCAAACTGGGTAACTTGTGCAGCCGCATGCCAGGTTGATCCTGACGTCAACTCGTCTCGTTCAAGAAGAATCACATCGGTCCAGCCTTCATGGGCAAGATGATAAAGGGTTGAACACCCTGCTATCCCACCGCCAATAATCACAACACGAGCACTTTTATTCATAGGCAAATCATATCAGGAGATTATGAATGAGGTTAACGATCAGCCGTAGTCAAGGGACAAAGGAAGATGCGGTTTCCAGGGTTGAACTGCTATACGTAGCATCCTCGGTGAATTTTCGACCGCCAATTCATGTGAAAAAAAAGGAATTAGCCCGAATTAGCCCGAATTAGCCCGCTTGCGACAGAATGAGCCGATACCAAGTGCTAAACTGGTTTCCAGAGTGCACCTCGCCCCTTACCCATACCCGAAAGCTTAACCAGACCCTTATCCTTTAAGAGTATGAGATCTTTCCTTAGCCTTCGTTCATCGGTTTGATTACCCAGAGCTGTTCGAATATGCCGGAGAGCCATGGCACCACCAGACTCTCTGAGTATTGCCAACACTGCCGCCTGTTGTTCGGTTAGATCATGATCATCATATTTTGACGGGGTATATTCCGGATTCCAGAAACGTACAGTTACACAGTCAAGATGTTCTTCAATTTCAGGGTGCGGCAAACCTGCGGAGGTTACCCATTCCGCCATTTTGATTGTCCCTCTTCCCCATTCCTCAATAATGCCACGCCTATAAAATACACGAGCTATCATGGGATTCCATGGGCGTGACTCGTGAGGTTCGAAGAGATCATCGGGAGTTATGCCAAAATGCAATGGCCCGATTGAAGTTACCTCAAGCCGGTCATCGTAAATTGCAAGCCCAATCGACCCTCCGCCCATAGCATAGTCACGGTGGCACAGGGCATTAGCCAGTGCCTCTCGCACAGCCAAAGGTGGGTAAAGCGGCTTGTCTATGCGCTCTATGCGTCCAGGTTCGAAATGACTCGCAATGGGAATCGTATCAAGCAAAAACCGCATGGCACTCTCAAGAAGTACAAAAGCATTTCCAGTAAACTGTCGGTTATCAAGGAACTCGGAACGATCAGTACCCCGGAACCGGGCTACGCGTAACAGGCATTGGGGCATTACGGTTTCGAGAAATTCCCTCTTACCGAACAACACCGCTGCCGCCCTCAAAATATTGCCTTCCTGGATTAGCCCCAATCCTCGCAACAAATCCTCCGCGTTTCTACCGCCGGATTCGGTAACCCAAGTTTAACAGTGGTCGGGTGGCTGCAGTGGGTTTCTGGCAGGAATTCG
>VXPI01000083.1 GCA_009839585.1 Gammaproteobacteria bacterium | reverse complement strand
CCCGCCACTGCGACCGATATCGGGTTGAAGTATGGATACGCCCGCTTCCAGGCATTGATGAAACTCCTGTTTGGTGGTAAGCCGCTCACCAGTGGCAATGGGTATTGACGTTGCTCGGGAAATACGACGGAACGCATTCATTTGATCAGGGGGGCAAGGCTCTTCAATCCAGAGGGGGTCATACGGCTCCAGACGTTTGGCCAGGCGTATGGCGGAAGATACAGTCATTTGGCCATGTGTTCCAAACAGAATGTCTGCCCGATTGCCAACCGCCTCTCGGATCGCCCGAACATTTTCTTCACAACGATTCAGTTCGTGAAGCGATAATTCTCGCCCCCCCTGAAAACTGTAGGGTCCAGCCGGGTCCTGCTTGATCGCAGTAAATCCGGAATTTACGTATTCCAGAGCCCGTTCTGCGGCAGCCTCCGGGTTGTGGTAAACATCATGCTCAGCACTCAGGGGATTTCCATGGGAGTCGGTTTGCTTGGGATAGAGGTAGGTATAGGTTCTTAACTTCTCGTGGAATTGTCCCCCCAGAAGATTGTAGACAGGCTGGTCAAGTGCTTTTCCCAGAATATCCCAAATCGCAATTTCCATACCGCTGAAGACTCCCATCATGGAAATGTCCGGACGTTGCGTGAATCCGGCGGAATAGACCCGACGAAACAGCAATTCGACATTGAATGGACTTTCACCCTCAAGAAATCGTGCAAAGGTATCTTCAACCATTTGGCAAGCGATATTCCCGGATACGGGAATACCGTAACACTCTCCAAGGCCGGAAATACCATTATCAGTCGTAATTCGTACGATTACCCAAAATGAACCACCGATGCCTGTTGGTGGAACTGTTACCCATGTTTCTATGTCCTTCAGTTTCATGCTGGCCGTAATTTGAGATTGACAAACATGGACAATACCATGATCATGATGAAAATAAAGGTGCCGAATTCAACGGATTCATATCAGGGCAATAGCGGATCTATCATGGCAATACAGCGGAACCGGGATCATGTCGATAAGGTAGATGTCGTTGTTATCGGTGGAGGGATTATTGGCACAGCAACCGCCTGGAATCTGGCAAGAAGAAACAAGCGGGTAAAATTATTCGAAAAGGGCAGGGTATCCGGTGAGCAATCCAGCCGGAATTGGGGATCGATACGCTCCCAAAGACGGCCGGCGGCAGAGTTTCCGCTCATGTTGGAAAGTATTCGGATATGGGAAACTCTGGAGAGTGAGCTCAATGCGGATCTCGACTGGCGTCAGGAAGGCCATATTCGACTCTGTTACGATGAGAAACTTCTGGAGTGGGCTGAGGAGTGGGTGCCGGTTGGCCGGGAAAATGGTCTTGATACAAGAGTTCTCACGCCAGCAGAATGTCAGGAGCTTTTGCCACACTATTCAGCCAGGGGTTTACTGGGCGCCCTGTACACATCAACAGACGGGTGTGCCGAACCGCAAAAGGTAACAGCTACACTGTCTCGATCTGCATGCCAATGCTCCGCCCAGATAATCGAACAGTGCGCCGTACTGCAAATTCTGACGGAGAATGGTCGGGCATCCGGAGTTATTTCGGAGCAGGGAGAAACCCGTGCCGATGCTGTCATCGTAGCAAGTGGGGCATGGACCAGCCGCCTCCTCAAACCTCTTGGAATTTATCATCCATCATTGTGGGTCAGGGCGTCAGCAGCGCATACCGAACCTCTGGATATTGATATGCGAAAACTGGTGAGCTGGGGTCATTGCGCATATCGCCAGAGGCCCGATAAGTCCCTGACGCTTGCCGTTGCAGAGCATGGGTGTCATGACTTGATGCTTGATTCATTTCGTTATGGTGCTGCATACCTCAAACTGGCATGGCAGAATTATGATTTGTTCCGGCTTTCATTTGGCAAGCCGATACTGGATGACCTCAAGGGTCGTTTTGGCGATTTCACGAGGAAAGAGAACAGAACGCTTGATCCAGTTCCCGATTATGCTGCGCTTGAGCGAGCTGCCAGGGCTTTTGCCATTGAATATCCAACTGCGAAACCACTGCAACTGATTCGATCGTGGGCGGGCTGGATTGACTATATGCCAGATGCGGTGCCGGTGCTTGGCGAGATCCCGAATATATCAGGGCTTTTCGTTGGCTCCGGGTTCAGCGGAGGGGGTTTTGGGATGGGTCCAGTCAGCGGGAAGATTCTGTCGGATCTTGTTTGTGATGGATATACGCCACATCCTGTACAGCCACTGTGTCCATCAAGATTTCAACGGTAATCCGAACCATGTCTGCCGCTTCACTTCTTGCGTGATACTTGCATATTTTTCCAGAGTCTGCCTGACGGTTCCTGACATGGACTTTTCGAACCCGGCAAGTATATGCGTATTCGAAACCGCTATTTTCTTCAATAATCCAATCCATTTGATACAATTCAAAGCCTTCCTTTTTCCTATTCACAAGAATCGCTCTCATACTCATGATTGACCTTTATACATGGTCCACGCCCAATGGGCGAAAAATCAGCATAATGCTTGAAGAAACTGGTTTGCTCTATACAGTTCATCCGATCGATATCGGTAAGGGTGATCAGCACTCCGAATCTTTTTTGGCCATGAATCCCAATGGCAAGATACCGGTTATTATCGACCGGGATAACGAAAAAACCGTTTTCGAGTCTGCGGTGATATTGATGTATCTTTCCAATAAAACAGGTGGGCGGTTTCTGCCAAAGGATCACTCGGCCGAATATTGGACTACCATGCAATGGCTGATGTTTCAGGTTGCTCATGTAGGGCCGATTCTTGGGCAGGTCCACCACTTCACACGGTTCAACCCGGGGGTTGCTCCTTATGCACAGGAGCGATATTTGAACGAAGCACTCCGTCTCTACAAGGTACTGGATACCCACCTTGCAGATCGTCAATTTCTTGCTGGCGATTACTCGATTGCTGATATGGCAACCTGGCCATGGATCGCCAGATTCAATTGGCAAACCGTCAAAATATCCAAATACCCAAACGTCTTGCGCTGGTATTTGTCGATTGCAGAGCGGCCCGCAGTTCAACAGGGATGGGATGTTCCGCCAAGCGATCAGCCGATCCCCATGCCTTGACGCATCAGTGCTCTCGATTTCGATTTCATGGCTGCCCTCAAAAGCGGTAATGAGGCAGCGAGTCGCGATGAGATGCAAAAAAGAAGGCCTTCAAGTCGTTGAAAACAAGAGTGTGCCCCTGAAATTGTAATGACTCAATGCTGGACTTTCTGGATTTGCAGGCACAGGAAAGTCCTGAGGGACCCAATTTCAATGGGTAGAGGCCGCAGCCTCCATGCCCATGACCGCCAGTGGTTTGATCATTTTTGTTAATTCAAGTGCCTTGTCACTGGAAGCATTACCATCCAAAGCTCGCTTCTTGACCCCCTGTAAGATGGCTGTAAACCGAAAAAAACTAAACGCCAGATAAAAGTTCCAATCCGAAATACCGCCAAGATTTCTCTTCTGGCAATACATCTCGATATATTCGAACTCTTCCGGTATGCCGAGTTCCTTTCGATTCACATCACCCAGACC
>VXPI01000256.1 GCA_009839585.1 Gammaproteobacteria bacterium | reverse complement strand
GCTTATAGGGTTGATTTTCCTGTTCATGTCGTTTTCCTCCAATACTTTACGACAAATTAGGAGCTGTACTCTTGCCACCATGCACGGAAGGTTCTTCGCACCATTGCATGCGCAATAAATTTACCCCATCCATCGTCTCTTCCGGTAGTCCAAGCAACTTGATCATCATCGCGTAATCAAGTTCTTGTCGTGCTTCATCCCGCCATGCCTCGTTGGCCGGCAACATTTCCCTATCATGAAACTCTTCGAAAATCCCGTGGCATTGTTCCATTTTTCCCGGAGTCAAGCATCGTGGATCAAGCACCATGAGGGATGGTAGTTTGGTGATTGACAATCGGGCGCGCCCCTCTTGTTGACGAGTTCCTATCCACCAAAAGGCAATAAGGCCCAGTGTGGTATTCGCCCACAGAACAAGTGGCTTTTCCCACACTGAATCAGCACACAAATAGTTGGGCCATGCCGTTCCGCCAATAGAAAGGTCAGGGGTAATGCAGGCAGCCAATGGCTGCGAATTGATTTGGAAGTCACGGTTGAAATGCAAGTGAGATGCAGTCTGCTTCCAAACTTCACTGGCCCGGCCCTGGCATTCTGGCCGAACACAGCCCCGCCTGTCTGGCATTACTGTAAGTTTTGTCTCCCGAGCCGCTTTGTGAGACCATAATACGGGCCAAGTAGGAGTTCCATTCAGTGGCACAATGTCAAAAGGCCCACGCGGTAAGCCAGTCGACACATTTATCTCCTTACCGGAAATATCCATGTGATAGAGGCCTCTATCGCCTAAATCACCCAGCCTAACCAAAGGCAACGGTACGGGTTCATGCTTCCTCGGCAAATGCAGTTTACCCTGTACAAGCCCCAGGCTGGCCCGCGCGACGCCAATCGATCGGACTCCAGCCGGGCCTGCTTCGGTCAATGTTCCCCGGATGTAAATCCCGCCTTTTTGCTCGGTTCCGAGATTGAGGATGGAGTCAGTGGATTGGGCTTTGATACTACACACGGACCGGGCCACCGTCTTTGCTTCAAGAATGGTTTTTGGACGTCTTTCCAGATTCACAAACAGCGTAGAACCGCTAGTGTCAGCATTCTTGTCTCTCCTTGTACCTATAATCAAGGTCTCGGCCATCCCGGTATCCGCTGAAAATGCCCTGGCGGTTTGTCCATCTGTCGCAATTGTTACGACAACCAGGTCTTGATAGTGCTTGACGAAAAGCCCCCTGGCGCTTGCCCAGGACTCGCCTTGGAGAAAGGCCGCTGGGAGAACGAGTGCCAAAACACCGCCAGATCTCTTGCACTTGGCATGGGCAAGATCAATAAAGTTCGAGGCAAGACCAGCATTCCCATTTCCAACCATCTCCGGCTTTTTGATTTCCCTTAACCGGGCAGACATGAGTCTCTGTTCGTCTTCACTCGTGGCAAACCCTGCAAACGAGGGCATGGGGATACCGATTTTCTCGGCCTCCTGTCCAGTCGGTCGAGTGAACGGAGGATTCATGATTACCAGGTCAAAACTGTCGTGATGCATGTCAAACTCCTTTTCACCGATAACCTGACTGCCCCGAATCCGCTCTCTCCCTGTACCAAAAAGTGAATACGTTCGTTCATCTTCAATCAAGTCGATGGCACCTAGTGCGGTTTTTCTACCTGATTCCTGAGGGGGGTTCCCGTAAGGCAATGTGACAATCGAGGTGTTGCCAAAGGTCACGCTCGGATGAGAGCTTGACAGAACGGATGCCGTGAGGTGAGTCGCTGACGGCAATATATCCGAACCGACAATGGAATTTTCTATCATTTTCGGATGAATACTTCTGTCATCGCCTCCCTTTCTACGATATCGCGAGAGGATGTTTTCGTAAGCGGCATTGAGAAGGGCTCCTGTACCGCATGCAAAATCTCCTACTCTCAACGAGGTAATCGTGTCTTTGTCAGACCAATCGACATCCATGTAATGGATCGCAAGTTCTGCCAACAAGGCCGAGGAACTCGGCAAGGTGTAAAATGTTGCGAGGAACTTGCGATCAGAAATGAGGCGCTGGAACATGCGTCCACAGAGATCGTGCTGGCTCGTCGCGCCAAGCGAGACAAGCTCGGTAGCTGCGGTAACAAGCCGGTCAAGTATTACTTGGGCAGTATCGTCCCGGATCGGAAGCAGAATGTCGGAGGCGATATTGAATATTGGCCAATAATTAATCTCGGCAAGAATATGCTCCCAGGCTTGCAGGACTCTTGTTTTCGACATGCCCCCCAGCTCCCCGCGAAGTTGATCGGGAGTCTCGATGCCATGCGTTCCCGCAATGGCAATGTGAAAAGTAAGAGCATTCGCTAGTATAGCCATCGCCATTCTGTACGTTTGTATCCCGCCCTTCTGATGCAGACTGCCAGCGATGCTATCCAGTGTATCCGGAGCATCTTCACAGGCTTCTCGTAGTTTTTCTGCAGCCTGATGTATGCGGTTTTCGAGTATGGTCATTCCACGTACAGCACGCTTTTCGGAAAATGCCGCAAGTTCCACGCAATCAGCCAAATCGTCTATGCTTCCCTTGAGCCAGCCGCTAACCGGCCAGCGCTCTGGATTGCCGGCATCACCCGATAAGATGCAGTATTCCAAGGTAGCCTTTTCAATTTCAGTTTGGAGATCACCTTGGTTTACATCCACGATGTCCTTTGGAATACGCACGGCTAAGGCTTGCTCAATGTTGTCGCCATTTTGTTTCAGTGTCTTGCCGAGACGGTCCATAGCATCTGCTTCTACAGTATGCGCTGGCGCAAACTCAGTTTCGATAGCGACCGGGATTCCTCCTGGGTGAAGTACTATGATGTCGGGTTTCAAACCCGCCGC
Source organism: Gammaproteobacteria bacterium (assembly GCA_009839585.1). GTDB lineage: Bacteria > Pseudomonadota > Gammaproteobacteria > Arenicellales > Poriferihabitantaceae > Poriferihabitans. The sequence continues at coordinate 729 of VXPI01000256.1, read as the reverse complement.
TTCTTCAAAAATGTTGGTCTGTTCGCTCGAGACCCGGTCCGACCAGTGCGGATGCTTCCGCCGTAGCAAATTGCTTAATTCGACATTGAATGTCGGTTCAGTAACTCTTGGCATTCTTCCAGGTCAATGAATGTTCCGAATTGCCTGAAGCAAGTTATAGACGGTGCTCCTAGAAACCGGGAATTCTGCCATGAGCTCCGAAATTGAACTGCCGGACTGGCGTTTCGCACGTGGCTCCAGTACTTGATCACTGGACAGTGCACCGGGCCAGCCAAGCCATACCCCTTTGGCCCTGGTCTTGGCAATCCCTTCGGATTGCCGCTCAAGCCGCAGGTCGAGTTCAAACTCGGCCATTGCTGCCAGGAGGCTGAACAGGAAGCGACTGTGAGAGGTGGTCGTATTGATCGACTGATCCAGTACCACAAATCCCACCTCATCCTTTTGCAGTTGCCCCAGAATTTGATGAAGGCCGAGAGTGGAGTGCGCCAGTCGGCGCAGACGGGTGATGGCTAGGACATCTCCCTTGCGAAGATATCGCAGGCGCTCCTTCAACTCGATCCGGCTGAATCGAGAGCTGGACTCTTTTTCCCGGAAGGCCGGTTCGTAGCCGAATTTCCGGGGTTTGTCCAGTTGCACGTCCAGTTTCTGGCCGGTGGTACTGACGCGTGCATAGCCGACTGCTGCCATAGGTAAAAATCCTTAAGGAATTTCTGGAATGGGTTATTGTAC
>VXPI01000298.1 GCA_009839585.1 Gammaproteobacteria bacterium | reverse complement strand
TTTCCATGCGGGTTTCCCCTTCCGGTATCGTAGCCATCCTCACTGCCTCTTTAATGTCTGTCGCGATGAGTGGCTGTTCAATGTTCGGTGGCCCTGCAGCCGAAGAACCCCTGTTTGCAGTCGTTGCCGAACACGATAACATTCAGGTCAGGGACTACGAAGCCTATACGATCGCTGAGACGGGAGTAGATGAGGCTTACCATACTGCTACCGAGGTTTCATTCAACCGATTGCTTGATTATATATCCGGTGCCAATACAGGTTCATCGAAAATCGAGATGACTGCACCCGTTCTGGTGATTCCGCAGGGAGTTTCCATGATTTCACTTTCCGAAAATACCACGCCGCAACCGGGGCAGGATTCTGATATTCTGAACAAGACCCGTCAGGGCTGGACCGTTGCGTTCGTGCTGCCTCAGGGAATGAATTCCCTAAATTCACCCGCACCTGCCGATTCGCGGATCAAGCTGGTGGACGTGCCGGAAAGACAAGTCGCAACATTAAGATTCACGGGTCGATTGCGAACAGCACCGATCGAGGCCCACCGTTCGAAACTCGCTGGCTGGCTGGATAAACGGAGAATGAACCATCAGGCAGACTGGCGAGTCGCAGGTTATAACCCACCCTGGACAATACCCGCCTTGCGGCGCAACGAAATTCAGGTCACCCTGACCCATTCGAACTGACAGAGACTTGACAATGACTACACATGAGCAAAGTGTTCAAAAACTCGTAGCAGGATTCAGTACGGAAGTAACGCCGGGATCGGCTGCCAAGATCGGCAGTTTTCGTGACCACCTTCGTGAAGGAACAACGGTCTACATTACCTTTTTGCCCGGATCTGATTTTGCGGATACGGTCAAGGTCGCAAAGCGCCTGCGAGAAGAAGGTTTTGAACCTGTACCCCATTTCGCCGCCCGCAGTATTGCCAGCAAGGCAGCATTGAATGACTATTTATCCCGTGTTGTGGGTGAGGCCGGAGTTGATCATGTGCTTTGCATTGCCGGGGCGGTCAGTAACCCGGTCGGAGAATTTACGGATTCGATGCAGATTCTTGACACCGGCCTGTTTGATCAACATGGCATTCGCCAGATCGCCGTAGCCGGTCATCCTGAAGGAAGCCCCGACATGTCCGATGAAGCCATCATGGCCGCGCTTCACTGGAAAAACGCCTATTCCCAAAAAACCGATGCAAGGATGTATCTGGTCACCCAGTTTGTGTTTGAATCCGGCCCCATCATAAGGTGGGATCAACAACTCCAGCAAGAGGGCAATACCCTGCCAATCCGGATTGGCATACCCGGCCTCGCCACCATCAAAACCCTGCTTATGCATGCCCGGGCCTGTGGGATTGGCCCCTCAATGAAATACCTGACCCGTCAGGCGAAAAACATCACCAGACTCATGACCATCAACACACCGGATGTACTGGTCCGGGAACTGGGAGTCCACTCTGCTTCCAGTCAGAATAGCGGAATCGTCGGGATACACATGTATCCCCTTGGCGGCCTTCGAAGAAGTGCTGTCTGGAGCTATGCCGTTGCTGACGGCCTGTTTGAACTGAACTCAAAAGGCGGTCTCGATGTGGGAGTCGATTACAGCTAGTCTATATTCAGCATCAGGAAAAAACATCACGCACCAAAATGACATGTAGCATGCGTGGACCATGTGCACCATAGACAATTGTCTGCTCTATATCAGCGGTTTTTGAGGGGCCGGTAATCAGGTTAATGGCTCTGGGATGTTCACCAATCAACGGCCACAAACTCTCCATAGTGTCGACCAACTTCGATTGCCTGAGAACGACTATATTGAATTCGGGTAGAAAATGATGATTGACCGGAGATTGTTTTGACGAAACCATGACAAGAGTGCCGGTTTCGGCAATTCCGGCAAAAGCCATCGTGACTGAACTTCGATCCTCACGGTTAGCAACCCGGCTTTCAACATCCAGCCCCTCCCAGTCCATGGATGACAGATCCGGTTCGGGAGATATCACAGCCTGAATGGGGATCGACTGCTCATACAGGTGACGACGGACCGCTTGGGGTACGGATCGAAGTGAGTCGACTTCTTCAACCGTGCCATGCACTTGCTGATGCTGGCGTAAAAACTGCTCGACAAGATCGGCTGGCAGCAGCGTTCGATACCGTGGGGATGGTACATTGGGGGGAACATCCGACAACGGCGACAGCTCCGTCCGATTCAGGGTTCTTCGTATATTGCCAAGCACTTTTACACGAGAATCAGTCATGACGTCTCCGCTTTTTCCACTGTGTCTGGAATGTCGTGGTCTGGGGTACCGGAAAATCCCGCGTCGAAGTCCACGCACCCAACAAGGGAATGTGCCTGAATGAACCGCGTCGAAATGCCGGAACTATCCGTGCAAGCATATTCAGTTTCCGAACATACAGGCTGGCCATCATGTTATAGAGCGACGGATTCCGGGCCACCCGGGACCATACCCGCATTCCCCATTTTTGCAGTCTCCCGGTTTGCCCCATCTCGACCAGGTTATTTCGATGTTCACGCAACAGGTCAGGAAGCGGGATCATCACCGGACAGACAGTCTTGCAACGTCCGTTCAAGGTACAGGCGTATGGCAAGTCCGGCGCGTTTTTCTGCCCCACCATCAGAGGAGTCAACACCGAACCCATCGGACCGGGATAGACCCATCCATAGGCATGCCCGCCAATACTGGTATAGACAGGGCAATGGTTCATGCAGGCCCCGCACTTGATACAGCGCAGGATATCCTGAAACTGCGAACCCAGTATCGCGCTTCGCCCATTGTCCACCAGAACCACATGGAATTCCCCGGGGCCATCCAGATCGTCGATGCGTCTTGGGCCATTAAACAATGTGGTATACACGCTCATGATCTGGCCTGTTGCACTTCGCCCCAGCAATCTGAGAAATCCACCGAGTGCCTGCATGTCCGGAATTACCTTTTCGATGCTGGTGACCACAATATGGATACCCGGCAAATTGGCCGTGAGATCCCCGTTTCCTTCATTGGTAATCAAGGCAACGGAACCAGTATCGGCAATCAGGAAATTTCCGCCGGTAATCCCGACATCCGCAGTGCAGAAGTGATCGCGAAGCACCTGTCTGGCCTGATTTACGATATCCAGACGTTCTACTACCCTGGGATATCCGGCTTCACGATGATGCTCTTCAAACAGGTCGGTTACTGCTTGTTTGGTCTTGTGTACGGCAGGTGCAATAATATGGCTTGGGGTCTCTTCGGCAAGCTGAATGATGTATTCACCGAGGTCCGTTTCTACAACCTCCAGTCCGGCCGCCTCCAATCCTGCATTCAGGGCAAACTCCTCGGAGACCATCGATTTCCCCTTGGTAATCTTGCTAATGCCAGGACGCTTGCAAATATCCAGGACGATGCGATTGACCTCTTCGCCATTACTGGCCCAGTGAACCTGCCCCCCAGAGGCCATGACATTGCCTTCAAACCGGGTCAGGTAGTAATCCAGGTGAGCCAGAACATGATTCTTGGTACTACGGGCGAACTCGCGATACTCCTGAAAGTTCACGAGTTCATCGGCTGGCCTT
>VXPI01000229.1 GCA_009839585.1 Gammaproteobacteria bacterium | reverse complement strand
CATCTGTATGCTGGCATCACCGGTCACACAAACGACCAGATCATCCGGAAACCCAAGCTGGACTCCCATCGCCGCAGGCAATCCAAAACCCATCGTGCCAAGACCGCCAGAGTTTATCCAGCGTCTCGGTTTTTCGAACTGGTAATATTGGGCCGCCCACATCTGATGCTGACCAACATCTGAAGTTACGTAAGCATCTCCCCTGGTAATCTCAAACAGTTTTTGAATCACATACTGCGGCTTTATTACCGTATCACTCATATCGTACTGCAATGAATCAACCGCCTTCCACCCCTTAATCGTTTTCCACCAATTATCAACCGCTGAACGGTTTATGGGATCAGTAACCCCTTCAAGTAACTCGAGCATGTCTTCCAGAACAGACTTGCAGTCCCCAACGATAGGTACTTTCACTGTGACATTCTTGCCTATTGATGAAGGGTCGATATCGATATGAATGATTCGCGCATTCGGCGCGAACTTATCTAGGTCACCCGTTACCCGGTCATCAAACCGGGCCCCGACAGCCAGCATCACGTCGCAGTGATACATTGCCATATTTGATTCATAGGTACCGTGCATGCCAAGCATGCCGAGAAAAGTCGGATGTGTAGCCGGAATCGCGCCAAGCCCCATCAGCGTACTGGTCGACGGGTACCCGAGCTTATCCACCAATTTTGTAAGAGGCACTTCTGCTTCTGCCAGTATGGCCCCGCCACCGGTATAGATAACCGGCTGTTTTGCGCCGAGCAATAATTCTACGGATTTTTTGATCATTTTTCCGTGACCACGTGTCCGAGGCTGGTAAGAGCGCATTTCGATCTTTTCAGGATAGTAATATTCTGCTGTATCGGCAGAGATGTCCTTGGGAATGTCGACGACAACAGGACCAGGTCTTCCAGACATCGCAATATAGAAAGCCTTCTTTATGGTCTCGGCAATCTTTTTGACATCCTTAACCAGAAAATTGTGCTTAACGCAGGGTCTCGTAACTCCAACCGTATCGACTTCCTGAAACGCATCATCGCCAATCAAGCCAGAGGGAACTTGTCCGGTGATTACTACCATGGGAATGGAATCCATATGGGCAGTAGCAATACCAGTCACGGTATTCGTAACTCCCGGGCCTGAGGTTACCAACACCACACCCGGTTTACCAGTCGCTCGCGCATAACCATCCGCTGCATGTGTAGCACCCTGCTCATGACGAACCAGAATATGCTTCACTGCATCCTGGTTATAGATTGCGTCGTAGATATGTAATGCCGCACCGCCTGGATAGCCGAATATATATTCGACCCCTTCATCTTTCAGGCAATTGACGACAATATCAGCACCAGTAAGTATCACTGAAAACCCTCAAATGATGAATGAAAATATGCCTGTACTTGTCGGGCCATTACGCCCGCCAAGAAAAACAGATAGTATAACTACTTAAAAAGTGCCCAAAAACAAAAAACGCAAAAAATTGAATACGATCAAACTTCGCCTATTACACCTTCGAGACGGCCATCCAGAACTCCCGTAATCCTGATGTCCTGCCATGTTCCTGCTTCAAGGGCGCCTTCACACAACACTGGATAATAATTGGACATCCTGCCCAATGACTGACTTGACTCTTGTGAATCAATCCTGCTTTCAATCAGTACGCGCTCAATCCGGCCAACCAGCTGTTTTGCTAACCTGCCCCACACCACAGCACCTTGATCGCGAGCAATTCTGGAGCGTGTTTTCTTGATCTCTTTCGGCACCTGTGAAGGAATCCGTGATGCCGGAGTTCCTTCACGTGGTGAGTAACTGAACACATGTGGGTAGGCAATTTCCAATTCATCAATCGCCTTGACAGTGTCTGCAAAATGCTCATCGTTCTCGGTTGGAAACCCAACCAGAACATCAGCACTCAATACGAGTTCCGGCAATCGCCTGCGTAATGCCTGAACACGGCCATAAAGCACCTCTCGAGTGGACCTTCGCTTCATCCTTTTCAGGATCAGGGTATTGCCGCTTTGCATCGATAAATGCAAATGCCGACAGATACGATCTTCTGTAGCCATGAGATCAATCAACTGGTCCGTAATATGTGCCGGATCAATTGAACTCAGGCGAATCCGAAAATCTCCTTCGATTTCAAGAATCTGTTTGATCAACCCACTCAAATCACATCCATTCTCCAGATCAGCCCCATAAGAACCAATATCCACGCCACAAAGCACAATTTCCTTGTATCCATTGTCAAGCAGTTTTTGGCACTGTCGCTTAATCATCGACACAGAAAACGACCGATTCGGGCCTCGTGCCTTATGGATAATGCAGAATGTACAACCCTGATCACATCCTTGTTGAACCTGAATAAAAGCACGGGTTTTTTCTTCATACCCTTCCAGCAGTTGATCCGGGAGGCTGATTTGCTTATCAATGTCTTCGAGATGGATTTGCGGTGAATCTTCTGCCTTGTCCAGATTTTTGACCAGTTCCGGAATTTGCAGCTTGCGGCTATTCCCAACTACCAGGTCTACTCCGGGAATGCCTGCACAAGCCTCTGGATCCATTTCCGCATAGCATCCAGTCACCACAACCCTGGCTCCGGGGTTATTGCGGATAGTCCGACGAATCAATTGTCGAGCCTGGCGATCAGCTTCAGAGGTTACCGTACAGGTATTAATCACAAACAAATCCGCAGATTCATTCGAAGACGCCCGCTTGAAACCCTTCGCCTCCAGACCAGACGCGATATACTCGGACTCAAAAGCATTAACCTTGCAACCCATGGCAATAATCGCCACGCTGGATTGCCGTCCTGAATGCAGTTCGGGCATGTCAACATTGACTGAAGTCATGAGACTAACTCGGATGAAAGGAGAATCACCCTTAAAAGGCGGGCGATCGGGGCCGTACTAGTTTTGATTCCTGTGAGCAGACAAGGATTTGCCTCAAGGAGAGGATTTCATCAATTAACAGTGAAACTTTCTCCGCAGCCACACTGCTCCGTCACATTGGGGTTTTTGAAGTGAAAAGAAGAGGATAAACCGTCTTCCACATAATCAAGTTGCATACCATCCAGAAAGGCCAGATGGTCGGACTTTACGATGACTTTCACACCATGACTTTCGAATACGGTATCCGAAACTTCGATCTCTTCAGCATAGTTCAATTCATAAGCGTAGCCGGAGCAACCGGATTTCTTTACAGACACTCTAAGCCCCTCACCGTGACCTCGTGATCGCAAGTGATCGCTGATTCGATTGGCGGCTGCCGATGTCAAGGTTACTGACATTCAATCAACTCCTTAAAATCATTAAATTTACGCTTCGCAGTATACTACGAAACACCATGTTCAGATACAAATTTGCAACCTGTAGTTCTTGAACGAATTTAATCTGGACCCGTGAACTATCAGGATAAAAATGGGGATATTCAGGACATTTTCAACATCATCGATCCAGTCGCCCTATGATTGGAACGGACTCGCAGTTACTGGGATTCTCAAAACAAATAATTCACCCTGCCCCATCCATAATAATTAGTGCTTGCCAGAAAAGGGGGATTGTGGTATTATTCATGAATGAAAACAA
>VXPI01000368.1 GCA_009839585.1 Gammaproteobacteria bacterium | reverse complement strand
ACCCGCGACTGTACCATTAATCCCCTCCGGTGCCAGCAAGACTGTTCCGCACATTTCAGCCGCAATCAAACGAGATTTGATCGACCCTTGCAATGACGGAAGATCCTCAAGCTGCAGAAATCGGTAGAACGCACAAACACGATAGGATACTGGGGCATCACCTGTTGAACATGCAATGTCTTCAGCCCCCGGTAATTTCGCTTGATTATCCATGTCAGACTCCTTGCAGTGCGCATCCAGCCAGCGTAATCCTGTGCATAAGCCTACGTTCGTTTGGGTAGTCATTGATTGCCTTATGCATAACTGCCCTATTGTCCCAAAAGGCTATCGTGCCGGGACTCCAATGGAAGCGTGTTACAAATTCATCTTGCGTAGAGTGCTGATACAGGTACTTGAGTAGCGGCCTTGATTCCTGCTCAGTCCAGCCCTCAAAATGGGTCGTGAAATCAGGATTTACGTACAGGGCCTTGCGACCACTTATCGGATGCTTGATAACCACAGGGTGTATCGACCGCTGGATTGCCTGTTCTCCGCCATGAAACCGGTCGTCATCATGCTCGTGTATCTGGACAGCTTCGGTGCTGAATACATGTGCGCTGCTGTGCACGGCACTGAGATGATCGAGAGTATGCTTCAATCCCCTGGAAAGGGCATCATAGGCCATGTACATGTTTGCAAAAAGTGTGTCTCCACCCGCTGAAGGCACTTCTCTGGCATACAGGATTGACCCACGGGCTGGCTCTGCATCATAGGAATGGTCGGTATGCCAGATCTCACCAACAACCGTTCGATGTTTGGGTTCTTTTCTTACGACCGCAATTTGCGGATGCTCTTCAACCCGTTCAAAAAAGCGATTGGTGACAATCTTTCCCCAGCGCTGGGCAAAGGCGATATGCTGTTCACAATCAAGATTCTGATCGCGAATAAATACTACGCCATGATTATTCTGCGCAGTGGCTACCCCATCCAGCTCGACATCGGACATCTGGTTTACGTCCACATCGAAGAACTCAACTCCGAATGGACCGGGTGAGGGAATAGACTTCATGTTTTTTCGATAACTTGCTACTTGGGTCAGTCAGTGGCGGGCCTTTCAGAGCACCTGTATTCTGGACTGGCAGCCAATCTATCCTCGATCAGCAACACATGCTCATCATTGATACGCGCCAACACATCAATGCGATTATCCTGCCGGTGGGCTTCGGCGTTGTCTATATTCTCGAGTTCGCAACCCTTCCCTTTATGTTTTTCAATAATGCCTTGACAAATTTGGCGCATAGATCTCTTTCAGCAGCGCCTTCAGCACCTTTATACCCAGAGTACTTTATCAACCAGCAAGTCACGGCATCATGAGATAACTCTTTAGTCGGGTAATAGAAAATACTGTGGCGACTCATGGATGCTTTCGGATTTATTATTCCATTGGATACGCATTGGATTGATAGTTTCATGGCCCGTTCGACTGTTAAACCGCCAAAAAATAGCAGGAAGCAAATCTAAAGCTGTTTTCCTAGTTTACAACATCATTTACCGGTACAGAATAGATAACCCACTCCAAAACCCTGTTAGCAGGAAAGAGGTGTTGGGAGGAAAGAGGTTCACAAACTGAACATTATGTGCAATCATTACGCTCCAATGAACGGCAAGCGGAGAGGAAATGAGCAGAACGACCCAACCGGCGGAAGAAACGATGGGATTTCCCGTGGAAGAGTTTACAATGCTGTCGAACAATGCCAGGAAATTCGTGCGCAGTCATCCTCGGGAGGCGCGTGTAGCAGTTGCGACCGCTTTGGAAGTGGCGGCTAACCAGCCGAATTATGCGGTCGCATTGAGAGCACCAATAGCGTCTCAACCAGATTTTGTGCATGTTGGGGGAGTACCGGAGTCTTTGCGGCCGTTCCTCGTTCGCCAAAGTACCAGGGAAGAAGTCAATGGCATCTCCGCGTCCGCTGATCGACTCGAGATGTCTCGCACGACAGTCTATGAGTGGGCACGAAAGAGCAAACTGATAGCGTGGGCAGTTACAGAGCGTGGTTTGCGCATTCCGGCGACACAGATCCTCAGTCCGGGACGAGTTGTTCCAGGCATCAGGGATGTTGTATGCGCCATTGGGGATCCTGAACTGGCCTGGACTTCCTGACACAGGAATGGGCGTTCAAGGAGACGGTTGCATTGCCAATTGAATCGCTCAATGAGGGCCGTATTGACGAAGTACTGAGCGCGGCACCGGAATTTGCTGCTGCCTTCATTGAGACGGCAGTAAGAGACAGATTACAGGGGTGCTACATATCGCTTGACCCTCTCTTTATGTAATGGCCTATCTCGTCCCATCTGACCTGTCTCAACTGCATCTTTCGGATCCGCACAATCCAGAGATTCGGGTCCTGCACATGCTCAAACGCGAATTGCCCAATGATTACACGGTTTTTCATGGTGTTCACTGGTCTCGGGAACATGCACAGAAAACTCATTTTGGCGAGATAGATTTCGTGATTCTGAATCGGGCCGGGAAGGTTCTCATGATAGAACAGAAAAACGGAAGACTGGAAGAAACCGATGAGGGACTCGTTAAGCGATATGCTGATGGAGAAAAGAATCCGGTTCAACAAATTCACCGATCAATGGCCGAAGTCCGGGAAAAATTCAAGCGTCAGGGAAATTCCCGGCGCCTTGAAGTAGACTACCTCATCTACTGCCCCGATCACAAAGTCACAAAGGTCAATGCTGCAGGGGTGGACATGCAGAGGATTGTTGACGCGGACTCCAAAGACCAGCTTGCCACGCGGATAGGAGAGGTCTTGGAAAAAGGTGAAAAGACGACTGACAGACAGTACCAGCAAGTTATAGGCTTCTTTAATCAAACCTTCAACCTGGTTCCCGACATACACAGCCATATCGAATCTCAGGCTACCCGATTCAAGAGACAAATCGGAGATCATGCAAAAATTCTCATGGACCTCGATATGCATCCTTTCCGACTAAAGATATCCGGTACCGCAGGAAGCGGGAAAAGCCAGTTTGCGAGACAGTTTTTTGATCGTGAACTAGCCAACAACCGTAAAATCCTACTGCTTTGCTTCAACCGCCCGCTGTCAGATCAACTCAAGGCAGGTATCGGAACTTCCGGCAAAGTGAATACCTTTTATGGATTTTGTGATGAGTTCCTGGATTCGGTTGGAAAAACGCTCGAGTATGAAAACATGAAGTCTGACCCTGACTTCTGGAAGGAGGTGATGGATCTAATCATGAACTTTGAGATCACAGACGGCTGGAAATATGACTCGCTGGTCATCGACGAAGGACAGGACTTTCAATCAGGGTGGCTCGAAATAATTCGGCTTTTTCTCCAGGATGATGCCAATATTCTATGGCTGGAAGATAGAGATCAAAACCTCTATGGGAATCCCCCTGTCAAACTTGATGACCTGTTCGATAGCCCATTCGTTGGCTATCCATATCATGTCAACTATCGCTCACCCGAAACCATAGCCAAATTCATCCAGCAAACCCTGCCTTTCGAATTTGAAAGAGGGAATAGCCTGCCGGGTCTTGAGGTCAAAGTACACGAATACG
>VXPI01000329.1 GCA_009839585.1 Gammaproteobacteria bacterium | reverse complement strand
ATTGGCGTACTGGGCTACAACGGTGCCGGCAAATCCACGCTACTGAAAATCATGGCCGGGATCGAGAAGGACATTGTTGGAGAAGCAAGACCGCAACCTGGCCTCAAAATCGGTTACCTGGCGCAAGAACCGGAACTCGATGAGCAAAAAAACATTCGTGAAACCATCGAAGAAGGACTGGCCGATATCAAGTCAGCCCAGGACAGGCTACAGGAAGTCTACGCGGCCTATGCCGATCCCGATGCAGACTTCGGAGCACTGGCCAATGAACAGGCTCGACTTGAAAGCATCGTTCAGGCAGCAGATGCCCATAACCTTGATCACCGCTTTGAGATTGCGGCAGAGGCGCTCAGACTGCCTGCATGGGAAGCCCGGGTATCGACCCTGTCTGGTGGTGAACGCCGGCGGGTTGCGCTTTGTAGACTGCTACTCTCAAATCCGGACATGCTAATCCTGGATGAGCCCACCAACCATCTGGATGCCGAATCGGTAGCCTGGCTTGAGCATTTCCTGCATGGCTTTGCTGGGACTGTGGTTGCGGTAACACACGATCGGTATTTTCTGGATAACGTTGCAGGCTGGATACTCGAACTGGATCGAGGCCAGGGTATTCCGTGGAAAGGCAATTACTCCTCCTGGCTTGAGCAAAAGGAGAAGAGACTTGAGCAGGAACAAAAGGCCGAGTCAGCACGCATCAAGAGCATGCAGAGTGAGCTTGAGTGGGTGCGGGCCAACCCCAAGGGGCGACAAAGCAAAAGCAAGGCCCGCATCAAGCGGTTTGAGGAATTGATCTCAAGTGACTACCAGAAACGTGCACAAACCAACGAAATCTATATCCCGCCGGGTCCCCGTCTTGGAGATGTGGTCATCAAAGCCAGGGATATCTCCATGTCGTTCGATGGCAAACTGCTTTATGAAAACCTCAGTTTCAGTCTGCCCAAAGGCGGGATTGTTGGCATCATCGGGCCGAATGGTGCTGGCAAAACTACCCTCCTGAACCTGATGACCGGCAAAATCCAGCCTACATCGGGCACCTTTCAGATCGGCGATACCGTAATCACGGGCCATGTCGATCAATCCCGGGAATTGCTCAACGATAAAAACACCGTCTTTGAGGAAATCACCGGTGGACAGGATGTAATGATGGTCAACGGGTTTGAGGTGCAGTCACGCCGGTATGTCGGACGCTTCAATTTCAAGGGATCCGATCAACAAAAAATTGTCGGCACTCTCTCGGGAGGCGAGCGAAATCGCATTCACCTTGCAAAACTCCTAGCCAGCGGAGCAAACCTGTTGATGCTTGATGAACCGACCAACGACCTTGACGTTGAAACGCTCCGGGCTCTGGAAGAGGCGATTCTGGACTTTCCGGGCTGTGTAGTTGTGGTATCTCACGACCGGTGGTTTCTTGATCGAATTGCCACACACATGCTAGCTTTTGAAGGCAATTCAGAGATCGTCTGGTTTGATGGAAACTACTCGGAATACCAGCAGGACTACAGGCGACGACATGGTGAGGAAATCAAGCCTACCCGTATTCGTTACAGGCCGCTCAAAACATAGCCTCAACTCCTGGGGTCCCGTCCTGGATTCGAAGTTCACTCAAGGTGGCTTCATCCAGGCCTGCCTGGCCTGCTGATAACGATCCAAAGCCCTTCGCCGGGTCTGTTTGAGATCGATAACCGGCAATGGGTAGTTCCGCTTTTTCGGCGAATTCTTCCAGTCTGGCCATGTCCATGGTTCATGAATGTGTTGAGTCGGTACTGCAGACAATTCCGGCACCCACCGCCGGATATACTCACCATCGGGATCAAATTTCTGGCCCTGACTTTTTGGTGAAAATATCCTGAAATAAGGAGCCGCATCAGGACCGCAACCTGCGACCCATTGCCAGCCCATGGAATTATTGGCGAGATCGGCATCAACCAGAGTATCCCAGAACCAGCGTGCGCCTTCCAACCAGTGCACCAGCCCGTTCTTGCTGAGTACCGAAGCTACAATCATGCGCACACGATTGTGCATCCATCCGGTTTGCCATAATTGGCGCATGCCTGCATCAACCAGTGGAATTCCGGTCTGTCCAGATTGCCATTTCTCAAGCAGTTCCCGGTTATCACCCCAGACAAAGGCCTCATACATGGGATTGAGAGGGCAATCACTCATTCCCGGGTGATGATAAAGGAGGTGGTGAGCAAAATCCCGCCAGATCAATTGACGCAAATACGGCCAAAACCGACTCTCACAAGGAGGGTCATGCATCTGGTTATCACCACTTCGAACATGCAGCCAGACCTGTCTCGGTGATACTTCGCCAAAATGCAGATGTGGAGAGAGTCTGGATACCCCTTCATGATTCGGGATATCCCGATCATGTCCATAGTTGAGCACTGCATGCCCGGAAAATAACTGTAGTCGGTGTTGAGCACCTTTTTCTCCCGGTTGCCAATCCCCGGGGAATTGTGCATACCACTGAATACTGTCCAGGAGCCCAAGCTCCCTGATCTGCAGTGATTTTGGAACTGGATTGAACCTAGGCACGTGCCTAGGTTCATCAAGTGGCGGTTCGGGAGGTGCCAGTGAAGCGTGTCGCCTGCTAAAGGGAGTATATACCCGGTATACCGTTCCATCTTCCTTGAGAACTTCATCTGGCTCTCGTAACAAGGCCCCCGCAAAATCAATAGCCCGGATCCCGAATTTCTCCAGATCTTCCCTGATTTTTCGATCACGTTTGATAATCACGGGTTCATAGAGTCGATTCCAGCACACGGTTGTTGAGCCGGTTTCCGTACAGACTTCAATCAGGGATTTCAGGCTGTCTCCCTGTCGAATAATCAAGTCACCCTGTTTTTTCCGCACCTGCTCCCTGAACGCACACAGACTCTGGTGTAGCCACCAATTACTCGCTGCTCCGGGCTGCCAGGGGTGCTCTTCATGGGGCGCATGAATGTACAGCAGGATTACTTGATCCGAGTGATCAATGGCATGGCGGATCGCCGGGTTATCGCAAAGTCTAAAATCCCGACGCAACCAGACTACAGTTATGGTCATGTTGATGTCTCTTTGGCTACAGGTACTTTTTGTCTGAGGTTGCTCTTCTTGCTGTGTCTGCACGCTGGTTCAAGCAACCGATCACGGATACAGCGTCCGTACACGCAGCAGCGGTCTCGCGACCAGAACGATGCACATCACCCGCCATTAACTTTTATCTCATTTATTAGCATGAATTATTATTGAATATTTTGTGCCATGAACAAGCAATAACTCGATAAAATGCTCCAATTGACGAAAATGTTCGACAATCTGGAATATAATTGACCTATCTGATTTGGGATGACGCTTGGCAATTCGCATTGATATGTTATTAGACCTGATCATTTTCCTGTCATCTCTACTGTTTGGTTCAATGGTATTCTTCAGTGCCATAGTGATGCCAGCAGTCTTTCGATCACTGGACAAGCAACCGGCCCAGCTTCTCGCACATCGATTATTGCCCCTCTATTACCTGTGGTGCATTGTTCTTAGCGTTTTGCTGACCATTATTGCGGCGTTTCAGTTTCAGTCCCTGATGGTACTCATG
>VXPI01000371.1 GCA_009839585.1 Gammaproteobacteria bacterium | reverse complement strand
GTCCTTGTGCATCCGCAATCAATTTCTTACGCTGTTGGTTTGCAGATTCTGTCTGATTGAGCAAATCGCCACCAAGTTCAAAGTCTTGTTCAACCAACAGGACATCCAGTCCAGCCCGAGCCGCCACGGTCGCCGCAGATAAACCTGCAGGACCGCCGCCAACAACCAGCACATCACAATGAGCGTGTGCATGGTCATAACAATCCGGATCAGGCTCACGAGATGCCTTGCCCATTCCGGCCGCCTGTCGAATTACTTTTTCACACAACATCCAAAAACCGGTGCCTCGGCCAGACAAGGCCTTGGGGCCCATGAATGTCTTGTAATAAAATCCAGCCGCAAAGAATCTTGAGAATAACGAGTTGAGCGCACCGAGATCATGGCGAACACTCGGCCAGGCATTCTGGCCGAAAGCCTCAAGTCCTTCAAACAACTCCTGGGCAGTTGCCTTGATGTTGGGTTCGGCTCGGGAACTCTTGCCGATCGTAACCAGTGCCCCGGATTCTTCAACCCCGGCCGACATGATGCCGCGTGGCCGGTGATACTTGAAACTGCGGCCCAGAATCTGTTGCCCGGAAGCCATCAAGGCTGATGCCAGCGTATCGCCCTGATAGCCAGTCAGGCTTTTTCCATCCCAGGTAAATCCGATGGACTTCGTTCTGTCGATGCGTCCGCCCTGTTCAAGCCTGCGACTTTTCATGTGTCTTCCTTCAGGCTTGTTTCTGCTGCAATCACGTTTGCCCATTCCGGGTGAGCCGGTCGAACACTGACGATTTCGTGGGTCAGAGTGTCTCGGTCCACAATCAGCCACATTCGACAACCGTTCACATGATGCCAGGTTTCCGATTGCAGCCCACGCACATTCTCTCGCATGAACACCGCATCATGCCACGCATCCTCATCCGCATCCAGAGACGGGTAAACCACCGTAGCATCACCCCCATAGGCAAACTCCGAGTAATCTCTAGGACCGCAAAATGGACAGGCAATTCTCAACATGGGTCTATCCGTGAAGCTTGGGGTCAGGGCCAGCGCCACGTTCATCAATATTCACTCCTTTCCGAAAGCGGTCAAGGGTGAAATGCCCAACAGTTTCATGTGCTCGATTATTGGCGATCAAATCTGCAAAATACCAGCCGGATGCCGGACTCGCCTTGAATCCACCATAATTCCAGCCTGCATTCAAATAGAGATTTTCAACGGGCGTTTTGCAGATAAAAGGGGATCCGTCCATGGACATGTCCATCAGGCCAGACCAGTGGCGCAACAGGCGAACACGCCCAAGGCATGGCAGAATCGATGTTGCACACTCACAGACATCCTGGACAACCGGCAGGTTCCCGCGTTGCGCATAGGACTTGTACCAGTCAAGGTCGCCGCCAAACACCATCCCACCCTTGTCGGACTGTGATATGTAGAAATGTGCGCCCCCGACTCCGAAAACCACCACATGGTCAAGTAGTGGCTTGACAGGCTCGGAAACAAAGGCCTGAAGTTTGTGTGTTTCTATCGGCAAGTTGCCAAGACCGGCCATTTGCCAGAGACGTGAAGTATTTCCCGCGACCGCAAACCCCACCTTACCGGCACCAATCTCTCCCCGCGTGGTTTGCAGTCCAGTCAGTTTTGCGTTTTCACGAACCACTCCGGTAACTTCGCAATTCTGGATGATGTCGACGCCCAGACTATCGGCACCTCGGGCATAACCCCATGCTACTGCATCATGACGGGCATTACCCGCACGTCGTTGAACCGCCGCACCAATGATTGGAAACCGGGCACTGTCATAATTGAGGTGGGGGATTTCCTTCCTGAGGGCTGGCAAATCCCACATCTCTGCATCGGAACCGGTTAACTTCATGGTGTTGTAACGCCGCGCCGCACTATCGCGAGCTGCCGGAGAGTGCAACAAGGTGACATGATGGCGTTGCGAAAACATGACGTTGTAGTTCAACTCATGACTCAGTCCTTCCCAGAGTTTCAGGGAATGTTCGTAGAACTGCCGGTTTCCCGGCATCATGTAGTTGGAACGGATGATGGTGGTATTTCGTCCTGCATTGCCACCGCCTAGCCACCCCTTCTCAAGCACTGCAACATTTCGGACATAATGATTTTTTGCCAGATAATAAGCCGTAGCCAATCCATGCAGGCCCGCCCCTACAATCACCACATCGTATTTCTCGCGGGGTTCAGGATCGCGCCACTGTCGTTGCCATCCCTGTTGTCTATTCAGACCATTCTGAATGACCGACCACAATGAAAATTTAGACATGTGAGCAGCAGCAAATCAGAGAAAAATGTTCAACGGAATTTATAAGGGTGTACATCATGTTTTTTGCAAACGTCAGGAGTTGACTGCTACTTTCGTGCCAAGATGGTCAAACAGCCGCGGACCATACCTGTTCGAAGCACAGCATTTTTGCCAGACACCCTGCCTGCTTTGAACGGGATGGGATTGTCTCTGGCGTGTTACTGGGTAACTTGCAGTCTGCAAGTTAATGAATACCTGCCAGAACATTCTGGGTGTTGAAATCACAACATTTGACCGATTGTTTCGGTCAAGTCTTTGTTATACATATCCCCAATTCCAGCGATCCCTTGGCAGTTTGACATAAGAAAGAACGATCAATCAAATACCTGCCGGCAGATCTTCCGGTAAAGACCGCAAATAATCGCCTAAAGAAGGAATGGGAATCCGATAACGATTTGGAGGTTCTCTTGTTTCAATCAGAACACCGGCATGCAGTGCATCAGTCAGAAAATCATCTACAGGTTTTCCTTGCCTGGTTCGTGAAAATTCTGCAATGTGAAGAATTTCATCCAGACTCAAAATACCATTTTTCTCTCTCGCCATCAGAGCCAGCTTTTTGTAAACCCATGGCTGACCCGAACATCTCCTGAGAATCATGGCGTAGTAACTTTCTTTACGCCTCCGGGCTTCCTCAAGCGCTTGTTTAAGTAGCTCTTCACCGATCTGCTTTCCATTATTGGATATGACACGAGAAGCAGCTACCGATACTCGACTGACGTGCTGAGGCCATCCTTGTGACAATTTCGCCAAGTGTTCTACCCATGTTTCGATATCTTCCCGTGAACCGGTAAAATTGTATGCTTTAAAAACACCCCTGACTGCTTCGGAAGCATCTTCTCGGGTCAATACTTCAAGGCTTACTACTCGTTCATCAGCAGGCCTTGAGATGCCGCATTCGGTTAACCTGCTTTCAGTATCACTCAAGCCAAAGAATATGGCTAGCAAAGGAATCTTGTCAGGCGGATCATGCAGGCAATCCAGCACTCCTTTCGTCGAGTCTTTTACCGGGGTATTCTGTGCTTCATCGATGAAAACCACGATGTGAAAGTTCTTCAACAGCCCGGCTGCATTATGGAAAACTCTTTGTGAATATACCCTAGCCTCCTGATCATTTTTTGACTTCCCCCCTACAGAAATACCGGCGATGCCAACACCTCTTTCAGAAAGGTCATGGTACATTTTCCGTCCTATTTCTATAATGCTATCCAGCTTTTTGGTGCCACCATTAGATGATATTTTCGAAAGCCGATCACTTTCTGCGTTAGCCGCATCAACAAGTAGCATCACTACTTCCG
>VXPI01000338.1 GCA_009839585.1 Gammaproteobacteria bacterium | reverse complement strand
GGTTCTACCCCGAGTTGCGTCCAGACAGAACTTGTGGCTAATAGGCAGGGTGCGGGTGCGGAAATGCCGGGGAATGGCCCGGCAGGCGGGATTCGGGGTGGCGGCGGTGCCGGATGCGCTCCCGCCGGTCATCTCTCCAATGCTCTCGCACCATCCCTTGCTCCTCTGAACAACGCCATCATGCAGTATCCTGAACCCAACTCCTCAACTTTATTGAGAACGCCCCCTAATGCAGTACTTCCAAAATATATTATGTTGAGATGTATCTACTTGCATCCTGATCTGAGTTTCGCTGATGATGTGAGCGGCGTTCTGCATTCATCATTTCCCACAGGAAAAAACTTGAGATTGACGCATAGAAGATTGTTCACTACCCTTGAAAGCCATGATCAATAGCTATCGGAACAAGCGGACCGCAGCATTCGCAAACGGTGAGTTTGTCCGGGCTTTTCAGGGTTTCAGCCGACAGGCGGAAAAGCGTCTGGAAATTCTGGATGTCGAGAAATCGACCAATGACCTGATTGCACTGCTAGGCAGTCGTTTTGAAGTACTGGGATGAGACAAGTCAGACCAGTTGAGCATTCGCATAAATCGGCAGTGGCGTATCTACTTCGAATGGCCCGATGACGACCCTGAAAACGTGGAAATTGTTGATTATCACCAAGAGGTCTCGATGATGAGTAGAACACCGATCCATCCTGGCACAATCCTTAAGGACGAAACTGGCATCAGTGCCGCATCGAACACCTCTCTGGATATGAGAATGGCTCAGTGTAGTACTGAACATCCGTTCAATCGACCATAGGGCCACTTGCTAAATGGTGGCCTAGTCCACAGCGCGTCTGGTCGACTCGACCTTTCGCATGGAACGAAATCGTTTCGTACATCATCTGTCAAAGACCTCATTCAAGAACCGTAAACATGTCACCGGAAGTCATGTTCTTGACTTTGGAGACCGCGCCCCCATCCCAGAAATAAGAAAAATGTTGACCCTGTTCGGGGATGCCAGCAACGTCCGGCCAGAACAGTGCCACTGCTTGGCCATCGGGATACCGAACGCTACGGTAAAGCAGCCCATTTGAGCCCTTGTCCCGTAGTTCACTGGCCAGCATTTGGGAGATCGTATAGTCATCTGGATGGTACATCTCTTCAAAGGCAGATTTGTCGGAGACGTCATGCAGGTCTGAATCAAGCGATCCTACCAGCTCGCAGAAATCCGAGGTCCAGCCAGGAGACTCGGCAGTCGCTGCCATGAACCGGCTGTGATGATAGATCGTCTCGAAGAGCGCCACTTCGATACGATCACCGGCATAGTAAACACCGTAGCTTCCATCGCTGAACCGGCTCGGCCGGTCCGGCGAGGCATGAACGAAAGGAACCGTGACCAGGGATGCTCCGTCTCCAGACATGCGCCGGTCGGACGGGACAAGATCGATCATGCCCACGCTCTCGGCAATCCTGGGATCGGTCTTGGATTCGGCTGACAGAATTGCTTCCCAATCAGCCGGATCGGCAATATCCTCGAACAGGTCAATGGATGGGAACCGTGACCGGATAATCCTGTAGGTCTTTCTCCATGTCACACGAAAAATCGGCGGTTCTTTGAAGGACTCAGCCACCCCAAACGCTGTCGAGATAGCGGCGGACGCGCATGATATCCGTGAGCTCGCCACCGAGCATGACATCAAGTGCCGGTAATCCACCAAACGCCTCGTTTGGACGTTTGACCCAGCCGTAAGATCGATCAACATCCGTGAAGATGATCCGCAAGGCCTTATGGATACCCAGAAGGTTCGACAAACGGCATTTTAGGTCGCGCGGAATGCGGCCGACGACACCGGTTTTCCAGCGTGCCCAAGTCCGCACGGAAAGACCTCCCAACAAGATTGATGCCTGGGCATCAGTAAGTCCCCACCGATTAAACAGGTTTACTACGGCTCGGGCCATCGCTCCCCCCTCTGCATCGGAGATTACCGGTACGGAGGGCTGGGACGCTGTTTTTGGAACAAATACAAGTTGTGGCATCGTGAAAGAATGTTTGCCTTTTGGCGTAGTTTAGAGTATTTTTTGCCATATTGCAAACTACAGTCCGATCAAATTGATAGATTTCATGGCACCATAACAGAATGAGTGTCTTTGCATGCTTACGCCTCTGATTGATAGTTCGAGCATTATTTGCAGTGCCCCATGCTGTAGGATAGGCAGGAACATTGACCAATGTTACCCCTTGTTGCAAATGTGTTTTCCAGTCCTGCCTACCCAGCATCATGCCGATCATTTCGACAATCGATACATAGTACAATGGCTATCGTCAGGATCAATGCCGACTGATGCATCATCAGTTCGCGCATGACATCTGTCCATTCATCCTTTGTACCACTATCGACGCTAATCTGACAATTGCGCAAGTACTTAATCTGAATTACTGGAATAATGGAAACTCCCAAAGTAGTGGCTTTCGATGTGTTCGGTACAGTTGTCGATTGGTACGGATCAATATGCAAGGAAGCTGCCAAGACCTTTAAGGGTGAGGTTGATGCCGACAAATTTGCCTTGGCCTGGCGTGCAGGATATGCACCTGCCATGCAAAGAGTGATGTCCGGAGAATTAGGCTGGACACTGATTGACGATCTGCACCGAATGATTCTTGATGAATTATTGCCTCGCTTCCGGATTGACAATCTGACCGAGAAACAAACTGATCATCTCAATAAGATCTGGCATCGCCTTGAACCATGGCCGGATTCAGTAGAAGGGCTAACTCGCCTCAAATCCAGTTTCATGATTTGCACGCTGTCGAACGGCAATATCGCTTTGCTTGCCAATATGGCAAAACACGGCAAACTACCCTGGGACTGCATCCTGTCTGCCGAGATCTTTCGCAAATACAAGCCCGATCCTTCCACCTATCTCGGTGTCGCCAGCACTTTTCGTGTTGAACCTGAAGACGTGATGCTCGTAGCCTCGCACCATAATGATCTGGAGGCGGCCCGTCAATGCGGCCTCCAAACCGCATTTATTGAAAGGCCGATGGAATTCGGGCCGATTCAAGGCAATGACATATCACCCCGCTCCGGCAATGACTTACACTGTCTGGACATTGTAGACTTGGCCGGACAGTTGGATTGCTGAAGAGGCCTCTATATGCCAATGGCTTCAGACTATGATGCCCTAACTTGCGACAAACGTATCAGATTGTCGTTCTACGCTTAAGGTGAGCAGCAGGTTTTTCAGCCTGCTGGAAAGCTCATTCAGGCCAATATCCCCTAATCCAAAAATAGAGCAGTCCATGTCAGGTGCGAAGTCTCATGCGCCACGAGTTTCAGCCCCGAAGCCGGCACCACCCACTGGGTGAAACTTCCGAGCCTTCAGGAACCACGTCATGCAGGGCGTTGAACGCATTTCCATGTTTTCTATTTTGGGATTAGGGTGCATCATTCCATCAATGCAGGTCCATGCCGATATGCTATGATGGTGATATGATGAATGCGAAAACCCAGACCGGGCGCCGTCCGTTGCCGATTGGCTATCAATCTCTGGCCAATCTGCGGCACGAGGGCTGCTACTATGTCGACAAGACTCCGCTGATCCGGAAGATGATCGGGCAGGG
>VXPI01000356.1:1760-3619 GCA_009839585.1 Gammaproteobacteria bacterium | reverse complement strand
CCTGGAGGGTATATCCATTACCGTGATGAGCCTGCCGATTACCCTGCCGTTGGTCACCGCCTCTGGATTTGATCCTATATGGTTCGGCATCTTTCTTGTAATCATGGTGGAACTCGCCCAGATAACGCCTCCTATCGGGTTTAATCTCTTCATCATTCAAGGACTGACCGATACCCCCATTATGCGTGTTGCCCTCTATGCGGCTCCGTTTTTTTTCATTATGTGTCTCGGTGCGGCAATCCTCACCGTTTTCCCGGAAATCGCACTCTTTCTTCCTGAATTACTGTATGCCGGGAAATAGTTGTCAGGCCAATAGGGAAATGCCTTCTTCAGGAGTGTGAGCCAGGGGTTTACGGAGGGTCTGGAAATGACCAGAGGCAGACTGGGTAAATTGAAAACCAGGTCCATCGCAACAGCTATTGATAAAAGGGCTTCTCGCCTCCGGGGCGGGTCTTAAATCGCCTGTGCGACCAAAAGTATTGTTCCGGTGCAATGCCAATCAGCTTTTCGATCACCCGATTCATTGAGGTTGCATCTTCAACTGCATTACCGGTTGGAAAATTCTGCATCGGTTGATCAAACAATACCTCAATCCTGTGACCCGATCCAGATAGGGTTGCGATACAGGGGATAACCACCGCCTGCGCCATCTCGGCAATACGGCCGAGAGACCCGAATGTTGCTGTCGGGATGCCGAAAAAAGGCGCGAACACCCCCCACCCCCCGGAGTCCTGGTCAGGAAGGTAATACAGGGGTATGCCCCGTCTCACGTCCTTGATCAACTCTTTCTGGATACCCGTATGCCTGTGCAGTCTTCCCTTGAATCGACAACGACGCTGGCGAATAAATCTGTCAACTTGTTCGTCTCGATTGGGTTTGTATACGGCATTCATCCTGTAGCGGGAGAATAGCCAGATGCCGAGGATTTCAAGGTTGGTAAAGTGCGGTACAAGCAAGATGATATTTTCTCCGCGTTTTATACAGCTTTCGAGATATTCGATATTTCTGACCGTTACAAGTTTCTCGAGACGGCGTGCAGAAGACCACCAGGCAATCGAAAGGGTCATGATTCCAATCAGCATGTGCTGGAAATGCGCTCTGGAAAGCTGTCTTACTTCCCGCTCAGGGTGCTCTGGAAAGCATGCAGAAATATTCCGCTCGGTAATGTTTCTGCGTGAGGGGAGAGACCGGTAGACGAGAGGCCCCAGAAGCTTGCCTAGCATGAAACAGGCCGACAGGGGCAACAAGCTGAATCCCCGGGTGAGAATGGCGATGAAGAGAACTTTCATAATGGTGGGGCCACCGGGTTAATCGGGCTGTGGTGAATCATCTTGGCGGGCGGGTGAATGTGTTGATGATGGGGTGTGTCAAGCGTTCTGGTGTATTGGTTAGTTATGGTGGGGGAGACTTCGACCATAACCCACATGACGATCATCAAATGAACCAGTTAGACTCTTTAATGGGTGCATATGGCTTTCACTACACCTTGAAATTCTTCCTTCATCCAGACGTAGTCCCCCCCCCCTTTTTTTTCACCAGATATTTGCAAATGAATCAAGAGATACCGTATGATAATTGGACGTTCCTACGGTATGGCGCTCCATATCCGAGAATGACATTGGGGTTGGGTATACCACCTGAAAATCGGGCAAAAAGGCAACCGCAATTCCAACGGAAACACTTTGCATTTTACTGCCTGTCGGGCTTATGACCAACTTGTCGAATGAAGAATGCTCCGCATATATTTTCATAAGTTGCTGTAGTGTTTCCTGATAATGTAGCGTACTTGTTTCATAGTCTCGTACTTGTTTCATAGTCTTTTTTGTTTGGAATGGATTCGATAGTCTTGGCATTAACAT
>VXPI01000356.1:0-1750 GCA_009839585.1 Gammaproteobacteria bacterium | reverse complement strand
TTAACATCCTTAATTGCCTTGATACGCCACTGGTTTTTATGATCGGGTGTCGTTCCGTGCATTAAGGAAACATGAGTCGGCTGCAATTCATCGTTAGGATTAATGAGTTGCACCGGATTAAAAGAAGGAAAGGCTATCAGGTGGATAGGCATACCAGCCATCAGCGGAGAAGTTAACTCGGGAGTGATCGCTAATGCTTGCACGCCCCATGCAATAAAAGCAGGGCCAAGGTCTGTTGCTGATTCAGAATTCTGTGAAAGACCCGAGTCGAATTCACTTTTCGATGGGGGGTATTCAGCCGCCTCGGCATATATGATTTCACAATTCGTGTAACTGGTAGATCGACGCCCTAAAGCAGCCAACAGTTGGACAATCAGTAGTTTGCTCATGCCCGAAATGTCTATTTTTAGAGGTGCATCATCAATCTGATTTAGAACCAGATCACCAATGCCAGCGGGGTTACCCCGGTCATAGGTTATCCAGTCAGGCTTAATACCCGCCAATCTGCAAAGTTTCAAGAAATCCGATTTCCTGTTTTCTTTATAAAGTGGTTGATATTCAATAGCGACCACACGGAAACAGGTTGAGCCATTGTCTAACGCCTTTTCCAGAAAAGACCAAGCCCTGTCCTCAAAACCAACAGCCACAATATAGGTTTGATTAGGTGGAACCTGTGGACGAGGGACAGAATGAAGTTGAGGCATCACAAGATCGCAGATCTTCTCGTTGGTACTTAGCAAGTCATCAGTCATTGTTTCTTCTCTTTCATGAGCTCGTCGATTAGATCAACAGTAGAATGAAGGTTTGTTTCTTCAGGGGATGTCAACCGTCTTTTGTTCTCGAATACACATCTTGTACACGTGATTTTTTACAGGCAAGGGTTTGATTGCATATGGGCAACGGGGGAGGTCGCTTATAAGCGCGTTTGATTTTCGCCTCCAACCTTGGTTGCAAGGATCGGTATTCGTAAAGTTCCGGATACTCATGACGCGGATAATTGCCATCACGTAAATACGGTACAAGATGACTGCTTGGGTAAGAAAGAAATCCTGGACGCTGATGGTGCAATATTCCGAGAAGACATGACAATATAAAAAAACTGTTCGCTCTCTCTGACAACCTTTGCAAAGCGAAAAGTCTTCTTTAAAGTACGCGAATGAAAAAATGTCCTTACCCATTTTGGAACACGCCGAAGATCGGGCAATGGATTTTTCTCTGCTTCCATCATTAATTCATTTGCGATTAAAAGAGCATCATCAACTTCTGTTGGGGCTTCAAGTTTTCCTCTTGTCAAGGTCATTGCGTATAGGCTGACATCGTATGCAATAACCTTTCTGTCAAGCAGAGCTGCTTCCAAGGGTATTGTTCCACTCCCAGAGAATGGGTCAACAACCACATCCCCCGGTTTGCTGTAGCGCATGACAAGGTCCTTGGCTATGGTACTTTTCAGCTTGCCTATATAGGGCGACAATTGATGAAATGTACATTCTGTGTGGATACAAGCGTCCAGCCAATGACTAGGTGATTGGCTTTTACAGGCCAGCAAATCCACATAGGCTTCAGGTGGCTTGTCTTCAGCTTCAAATATTGACAATTCTTGATCCAAACCTGTCCCTATCACTGGTGCTTTGCCAGATACCATAAATCCGTTGGAAAAACAGATTGGCGGGTTTGTGCAGTCGACATGCAGTTATGTGACGACCAGGGACGCAGTTCGGCAAATTGGGTTTCAGGATAGCCCAGAAAATCC